>CABKMC010000084.1 GCA_902373455.1 uncultured Streptococcus sp. | reverse complement strand
TTTGAGTCCATTGCACGTTCTTGCAATTCTTTACGTTCATCCAAGGTGTGCGATTGTTTCAACAATTCGTCTACCAAGGTTGTTTTACCATGGTCAACGTGGGCAATGATCGCAACGTTACGAATATCTTCTCTTAATTTTGTCATGATTTCCTCTATAAAATTTTAAATAATATTTCTAACTGAACAATTATACCACAGTCCTATCTAAAAAACACAGTTCAGCTAGTTGTAAATGTTTTCATCCTCATTTCTTTTCTCCGACTCGATTTCCTTTTCTTTTCATGATACACTGATGATAAGAATTTCAGAAAAAGAGGCTTCCATGAGATTAGATCAATTGATGGCAGAACATCAGTACGCTCGTAAAGACATCAAACAACTTCTGGCCCGAAGGCAAATCTTGGTCGATCACCTACCAGCTCAAAAGCTATCCCAAAACATCGACCCTGGACTCCAACAGATTCAAATCGGGGAACGGCTCATTCAGGAACCGCGTCATCACTACTACATGCTCCATAAACCAATCGGGGCTGTGACCGCTAAAAGAGACGCCCACCATCCAACGGTGATCGATCTAGTGGACCCTCAGCAAGAGTACCCAGATCTCTATCCGCTTGGTCGCCTCGATCGCGATACCAGTGGTTTGCTCCTCCTCACAGATAATGGTCCCTTAGGCTTTCAACTGCTCCATCCTCAATACCATGTGGAGAAGGTCTATGAGGTAGAAGTCAATGGCCCGCTTTATGCAGCCCACATCGAGCAATTTCAGAATGGGATTTCATTCACGGACGGCCCTATCTGCAAGCCTGCCTCCTTGACCATTCTAGAAAGTACCCCCAGCTACAGCAAGGCCCAGGTCCGAATCTCAGAAGGAAAATACCACCAAGTGAAAAAGATGTTTTTGGCCATTGGCGTCAAAGTAATGACCTTAAAACGCTTGTCTTTTGGTCCCTTCACCTTGGATCCTCAGTTAGCACCTGGCGAAAGCCGGCCTTTGAATGAGGTAGAGCTCACATGGGTCAAAGATTTCCTTGAAAAAACAATTAAGAGGCTAGGACAAAAGTCCTAGCCTCTTAATTGTTTTTGGATTGTCGAGTAAGACGCAGTGGTTGAGTGGGCTCTACTACGCTGATTTCATCAGCTTTTACAGCCCTACTCAACTGTGCGGAGGTGGGACGACGAAATCGAATTCTAACGAATGACCGATTTCTGTCCCACTCTCTTTTATTAGGCGTCTTTTTTCACTTTCCCATTCCAAGAATCAAGACCATAAGACAAGACATAAATGTCTGTATAGCCCTGTTTCTTGAGATAGAGGGCCGCATTGGTCACACGCGAACTACGGCTATTCTCATAGAGCAAAATCGGTTTGTCTTTGCGCAAGGCCGCAAGGCTCAACTTCAACTGAGTAGAAGGAATGTTGCGCGCTCCTAAAATATGCTTGGCATGAAACTCAACTGGCTCTCGCAAGTCAATCAACTGCCCTTTACGAATCAACTCTTCAAAAGTAGCATTGTCCACAAATTTAGCAGCTTTACGGATGCGGAAATAATTAAAGGCCATCCATCCAACTACTCCTAAAACAACCAACCAAAAAATGATATTTCCCATCACTCTACCTCACTCTTTTTCAAAAATTCTAATTCTTGCTTGTGCTCTCTTCTTAAAACGGTATCGGCTTCTAAATAATCGAGCCGCTCCATCAAGCCTGCATCATAAAGACGTTGAAGCTCAATTTTCATCAATTCGATGTCATAGAGGCGCTTCCCCACATAAATGATGATTCCAAAACGTTTTAAAAATTGTTGAACATCATACAGGTTTTTCATGTTCATTATTGTATCAAATTTAGAAAGGCTTTACAAGATTTTCAAGTAAATGATGACATTTTTCGATTTGTTTACGAATAAATAAGTATGATCAACTTTTATTTTTTTACCATCGGTACTTGTTTCGCCTCTTTTTTGGGACTAGTGGTCGATCGCTTCCCAAACCAATCCATTCTCACTCCTCGCAGTCATTGCGATCAATGCCAGCACGTCCTTGGAGTTTGGGATCTCATCCCCATTCTCTCGCAACTACTGCATCGTTTTCGCTGTCGCTATTGTCATCAGACCTACCCATTTTGGTACTGTCTTTTTGAGATCTGGAGTGGCCTGATCTTCTTAGCCTGTGCCAATGGTTTTCTTTCTCTGCCTCAACTTCTGACGTTACTCGGATCTGCTGTTTTAGCCATCTATGACCTACGCTTCATGGAATACCCCTTGGTCATCTGGTGTTGTCTCCATACCTTAGTCCTCTTTTTATCCGGTAGTAATCTCCTCATGCTGGTCTTTTTACTCCTTGCGTTGGGAGCTCACTTTTTCTTTATTGGAATGGGGGAGGGGGATTTTCTCTTACTCGCCACCTTCTCACTCAGCTTTTCTTCTACCAAGATCCTCCTTCTCATCCAGATCGCATCCATCCTAGGCATTCTCTTCTTTGCCCTCAAAAAAGAAAGAGACCGGATTCCTTTTGTTCCCTGTCTCTTTCTCAGTTATCACGTTTTACTTCTTTATACGATATTTTTTAGATAAGTTCTTCTTATTTTGCAGCTTTTGCTTCCAAATAATCGGCAATAGCAGCCACGTCCTTATCCCCACGTCCAGAAACGTTGATGATGATAATCTTGTCTTTATCCAATTGTGGAGCACGTTTGACCGCTTCTGCAATCGCGTGTGAGCTTTCAATGGCTGGAAGGATCCCTTCTGTCTTACTAAGAAGAAGAAGAGCTTGAACTGCTTCATCATCTGTCGCTGCTACATATTCTACACGACCAGAATCTTTAAAGAAAGCATGCTCTGGACCAACCCCTGGGTAGTCCAAACCAGCAGAAATCGAGTAAACTGGAGCAACTTTTCCATCTTCGCCAAAGACAGCATAAGTCTTCATGCCATCGACAACTCCTACAGTCCCTTTGGTCATGGTAGCGGCGTGCTGATCGGTATCCAAGCCATGACCAGCAGCTTCTACCCCAATCAAACCGACTTCCTCTTCTGCGACATATTCAGAAAAGGCACCGATGGCATTGGAGCCACCACCAACACAGGCAATCACATAGTCTGGCAAACGACCTTCTTTTTCCAAGATTTGACGTTTAGACTCTTCGCTGATCACTTTTTGGAATTCATGCACAATGGTTGGGTAAGGGTGAGGTCCAACAGCAGAACCCAAAACATAAAAAGCATCGAGGTCTGCCATCCATGCTCCAAAAGCAGCATCAACGGCGTCTTTCAAGGTCTTGGTTCCTGTTTCAACCGCATGAACGGTTGCCCCCATCATTTCCATGCGGAAGACATTGAGACGTTGGCGTTCGACGTCTTCTGCCCCCATGTAGACATCACAGGCCATGCCAAACTTAGCTGCCGCAGCTGCTGTAGCCACACCGTGTTGACCAGCTCCTGTTTCAGCAATCACGCGCGTTTTGCCCATGCGCTTAGCCAAGAGGATTTGCCCCAAGACGTTATTTAATTTGTGCGAACCTAGGTGATTCAAGTCTTCGCGCTTCAAATAAATTTTTGCCCCACCTAAATGCTCTGTTAAACTTTCTGCAAAGTAGAGTGGTGTTTCGCGTCCAGAATAGTCTTTCAAATAATGTTTGTATTCTGCAATAAATTCTGGGTCATTTTTATACTGTTCAAAGGTTTCCTCTAATTGATTGAGCAAGTTTTGAATAGGTTCTGGTACGAAAGATCCACCAAATTGTCCGAAATAGCCTTTTGTTTCTGTCATGATTGTGTCCTCTTTTCTATATTTTCAATCCTGTTTATGATCTTTTTCTCTCTCGCTGGTCCTTTGAGCTGCAGTCTCACAGGGTCCTTTTGAGATACAAAAAAACTCACACAGAAAAATCTGTGTGAGGACGATTCGATACCGCGGTGCCACCTCCATTGTAGGAAAATAGTCTTTCTCCTACATCTCTGACCTGTCTAACAACAGGGTGCACGATAAGGTGTGCTCACCGAATTTTTATTGTTTCAAATTCATCATCATAAACGCATCAGCCCATTTCAAGATTCACCACTGCTTGTTCACAATCACCACAAGCTCCCTGGAAGTGAGAAAAATCTCTACTTTTCTGATGTCTTGAAGCTATTATAGCTCCCGCTTCTGACTTTGTCAACAAAAATTTTAAAAGGCGGTTAAAATGTTCGGGTTTTACATTTTCCCATCTTCTGCTAGCAATCGTGCTCGGAGATACTGAAATACTAGATAAGCCAAGTAAGCCCCTAAGGTATTGGTCCACAAATCATCTAGCTCAAAGACACGATTGGCATCAAACAAGAGATCTAACAAAACTTGGCTGCATTCAATCCACAAGCTCATGGCAAAGCCAAAGAACAAGACCCGTTTGCGACTCCTCAACCAGGGCCATAGCCAGAGAAGTTGAAAGACCAGCGGGCTTAACAAAAAGACATTGGCTACGTTTTGGAGAATGACCTTAATGAGTTGGATGACACTGGTGATCTGGCCAAGATTCATCAACGAATTAAGAGGAACCAGCAGGACGACAATACGACCAAAATGTTGAATCCCCGGTGTTTCCATACCTGGTTCTGGCTGTTGGGGCAAAAAACACATCAGGCACAAGAGGATAAAATAGAAGAAGCTGCCACTCTGTAACAGCCTTCTTCCTCTCTTTGTTAGTTCCGTATGATCGATCAGCCCTCGTTTAAGGTTGTGCTTGTTGAACAATCGCTTTCTCCCGATCCCGTTTCATCGTATTTGAACGCAATTGGCCACAGGCAGCATCAATATCTGTACCGTGCTCTTGACGCACCACACAGTTGACACCATGTTTTTTCAAGGTATCATAGAAGGCCATGACCCGTTCTTTTGGACTCCGGCTATATTGGTCATGCTCACTGACAGGATTGTAAGGAATCAAGTTAACATAAGACAATTTCTTGATATTCTTGAGCAATTCTGCCAACTCTAAGGCTTGCTCAACCCCATCATTGACTTCATTCAACATGATGTACTCAAAGGTCACCCGACGGTTCGTGGTCTCGATATAGTATTCAATCGCTGCAAACAATTTTTCAATTGGGAAAGCCCGGTTGATCTTCATGATGCTAGAGCGCAAGTCGTTGTTTGGAGCATGTAGAGACACTGCCAAATTGACCTGCACCCCTTCATTTGCAAAGTCGCGAATTTTATGGGCCAAACCAGAAGTTGATACGGTAATATGACGAGCACCAATCGCTAGCCCCTTATCATCGTTAACCGTCCGGATAAATTTCAAGACATTGTTATAGTTGTCAAATGGCTCTCCGACCCCCATGACAACGATATGGCTGACCCGCTCATCTTGGCCTCGTTCATCAAAGTATTTTTGAACCAACATGATTTGAGACACAATTTCACCATTATTCAAATCGCGTTGTTTCTTGATCAAACCAGAAGCACAGAAGGTACAACCGATATTGCATCCGACCTGAGTCGTTACACAGACAGATAAACCATAGTGCTGACGCATCAAAACCGTCTCAATCAACATGCCGTCTGGCAATTCAAAGAGGTATTTGACTGTTCCATCTGCTGACTCTTGCACGATCCGTTGCTTGAGTGGGTTGACAACGAATTGATCATTTAACTTCGCAATTAAGTCCTTAGAAAGGTTGGTCATTTCTTCGAAAGACTGGACACGTTTACGATAGAGCCATTCCCAGATTTGTGCTGCACGGAATTTCTTTTCGCCGTTTTCTTCCGCCCAATCAATCATATCTTGGCGTGTTAAACTATAAATGGATGGTTTCATTCTTTCTTACTCCTCTTTTTGACGAATCACAAAATGACGTTTGTTGTTCGTCTTCGTTGTTTTTTTAGTTTCAGCAGACGGTCTTGTTTTTTTCGAGTTATTCGTTGACTGTCCCTTGTCGCGTTCTCGTTTTTGGAAACGATCTTTTTGTTTGCGATTGCGCGAACGCTTCTTAGGCTCTCTTTCTTCTGATTGAGCTTTTTTAACCGGTGATTTCTTATCAAAGGAAGCACGATGAGGCTCCTTATTTTCAAGGACAAAATAAGCACAACCATAGCTACAATATTCTAACAAATAATCGTCTAAGCGACTTAGTTTATCCATCGTTGCAACATCGCGTTCTTCCTTATAGAAGCCACGCAAGCGCAACTGCTCATTGCTCCAATCACCAACAATGTAATCAAATTTGGTTAAAATCTCAGAAAATCGTTGACCAAAAATGGTCGCATCAAATGCTTCCTTCTCATTTTTTAACAACTCAAAGGAGAGGTTTTCTGAAAGG
>CABKMC010000083.1 GCA_902373455.1 uncultured Streptococcus sp. | reverse complement strand
ATTCTAGCAAGCGTTCTTTGGACAATTTTTTGATTTCAATTTGACTAGCATCAAGCAGCTGGAATTCATCTGGCTCTAAGGCCTCCAGTAAGTCCTTCAGAGCAAGAGAACCAATTGGATGGTAATTTTCTGGCTTACCTGGATCTCCCTCGATCGCTACCAATAGCACCCGCCAATCAATGATACCCGCTAAGCCCACGATTTCTACATATTCTGCAGGAACATGTGGCACCCGTGGCAAGACTGTATCCGTATCTTCTGTCAAGCTATAGCTGGCTAAGAAGGCTCCTGTCTCCTCCTGTTGATAAAAACGGACTTGACTGAAATAAGCTGCATTATATTGAATCTTCTTGATAAAGGCAGAGTAGGCTTCTAGGGGATGGACATGGTTCAAGACTTCCTGCACTGTATCCCGATCCAAATAGACCGGATGAGCGAAGCCTTGTACTTCAAACTCTTTTAGATCTTTTTCTTTTGTCAAATTCCCCAGCGTTTCTAGGATAACGACTTCATAATCAAAATGGAAAATAGAATCTGGAGTATAGCTCACGCCGTCGCTAGCCACAATCTCCGTTCCTAATACTTCTGCGAGGCGACTGATCCAGCGAAGGGCCAACTGCCAATCTTCTTCTATCGCAAAAGAGGGCACCTGAATCTGATAAGACTCTTCCTCATCAAAATAGCGTAACTGCAGAGGAAGACCACTTTTTCTGTACACGATACAGTTCAAGCTTTCAAAATCATTTAAGGGACGATGAAGAGTAGCAGGATCATAGTTGTAGGTTGTCAACTCTTCCACCAATTTCAGGACTTCCTGTGCTGCGAGTACTTTCTGATAGCCAAATAAGCTCTTTTTATTTTTGATTGAAAACACGATACTCATTTGTTTTCTCCTTTGTGAAATCGCTTACCTAAAGTATAGCACAATTTTCAATCAATTTCCATATAAAAACAGCCTGAGCTTTCAGACTGTTTGTTTCTATTATGCAGGTGCTCCATCAAGCGTCTCACCGATAAGGGCCAAACGCTCACTCACCTCTGCTTGTGACAAGTCGTGTTCTTCTACATAACGATTGCGAGGGTGAACACGGCACTCATGGGAGCAGCCACGGAGGTACTTGTCTTCGTTTTCTTCTGAAGTCAAGATGCGACGGTTACAGAAAGGATTTCCACAGTTGACATAGCGTTCACATGGTGTTCCATCAAACCAATCTTTTCCGACAACACTTGGATCGACATGGTTGACATCGACTGCAATCCGTTCGTCAAAGACGTACATTTTCCCATCCCAAAGTTCTCCTTGAACTTCTGAGTCTTTCCCGTAAGTTGCGATACCGCCGTGTAATTGACCGACATCTTTGTATCCTTCACGCACCATCCATCCTGAGAATTTCTCACAACGGACTCCACCAGTACAGTAGACGACGACACGCTTGTCCATGAATTTTTCCTTGTTATCACGGACCCATTGTGGCAATTCACGGAAGTTGCGGATATCTGGACGAATAGCCCCACGGAAGTGACCAAGGTCATACTCATAGTCGTTACGAGTATCAAGGACAACGGTATCCTCGTCTAGAAGGGCTTCTTTAAATTCTTTTGGCGACAAGTAAGCACCTGTTGTTTCAAGAGGATTGATGTCGTTATCGAAGTTATCATCCTCTAATCCAAGGTGGACGATCTCTTTCTTATAGCGGACGAACATCTTCTTGAAAGCTTGTTCTTCTTCCTCATCCATCTTGAACCAGAGGTCTTCCATACCCGGAAGGCTGTGTACATAGTCCATGTATTTTTGAGTTGTTTCGTAGTCACCAGATACGGTTCCGTTGATTCCTTCATCAGCCACTAGGATACGGCCTTTAAGACCGATTGATTTACAGAAGGCCAAGTGGTCGGCTGCAAATTGTTCTGCATTTTCAATGGGGGTATAGAGGTAATAGAGTAATACGCGAATAGGTTTTGCCATAAGATCTCTTTTCTAAGATTAAATTATCAGAATTTTTCATTCAACTATACCAGTATACTCTCCACAGAAAACGAATGCAATTTATTTGACTGAAAAATAAAAGCCTGGGGTTCCAGACTTTTTTTACGACGAAAATAAGGTTCCAACTAACTACTCTTCTTTTTCCAACTGATCCAGATAGGCTTCATAGCGTTTTTTCTCTACTTTGGCTAGGAGCATAACAAGGAAATTCATCCCCCATACAATTGGAAGATTCAGTAAAAAGGTAATAGGTAGCACCAGTAAGAATTTTGAATGGAAAGGATTTGAGTGATAGACAGCCTGGTTTAATTGAAAATTTTGAGCCCAGATGAACAAGGAAAGAACAAGGGTTACTGCTACAATTCCCATCACATTTAGATAGCTATAATTGATAAATCTCACACCCAATCGTTGACAACGAACCGAATAATAAAATCCTGAGGCGATGAGTAAGGCTACCACCATGATTGGACTTAACCCCACCTTAGACGTAAAAATGGATCCCACACTAAAAACAGTTAAGGCAAGGAACAGAAAACCAGCCGTCTCAGCTCCAGCCTTATTAGCTAAGCCTTCTTCTCGTTCATCTATGATTTGTTTGTTCAGCAATTGTAATCTCATTGCTTTCTCCTTATTCTTCATCCTCTAACTCTGCCTCTATCTTCTCTTGTTTTTTCCGATTGATAAGAGCAAGTGGTTTTTCAAGCAGATAAGTCAAGATGGCAAAGACGACGATTTCTAATAAAATTTTGACCAGATACTTGGAACTCAAGATAAAGCTCGTTGCCTCTCGCTTTCCAATCACATCCATGGCTATCATCAGCACAGCAAAGACTAGACCTGACCCAAGGCGGCTCAACCAGCTATCTTTTTCTAACATATCTCGAACATCAATCCCTGAACTGATCCTTCTCACAAAGGCATAAGCTCCCATGACAATCAAGAGAATAAGCTCTGGAATATAGGCTATTAGGTCCAAGTCCAGGATACTAGCTTTCACAAAGGCAGAGACTGCAATAAAGCAGGTCATTCCTAGAACAAGTTCCCCTGCAATTTTTCCATCAAGCAGCATGGTCCGCTCATCTTTTACAATTGGTTCTTTCTTTTGTTTCATTTATTTCCTCTTTCTATTGTTAAAACTGTTACTCCCAGAACAGTTGATCCAGCGTCTTATCCAAGGTCTTACAAATGGCCAGGCAGAGGCTGAGGGTTGGGTTATATTTCCCCGCCTCAATCAGGCCGATGGTCTGACGCGTCACCCCGATGGCATCTGCAAGATCCCCCTGGGTCATATCATGTTCGACCCGGGCCATTTTTAATTTGAGATTTTTCGCCACACGCTTTTCCTTTCTTGTTTTTATAGCTCTATTATACACTATATTTTCTATTTTGCAATATATATCTTCCATTTTGTAAAAAATATTTTCGATAAACAAAAAAAGCCTGGTTTCCCAGACTTTCTCTTCTTATTTATAATTAGTCTTTAGACAAACTTCCGTCTTTTGTTTGGGTACGAGCATAGGCAATCAAGAGAAGAGAACCTGCAATAGCTACAACTAAAGCATTGACAGAACCTGCTACAACACCCTGAAGGAAGACTTTGTTGGCACTTTCTTTGTAGATCATCACATCCCCAATCGGAGCAATCAATCCCCAAATAAGCAAGTTGGCAATGACTTGCACAACGTTAAAGACGATCAATTCTTTCTTCGTCACTTCCCCTTTAAGTTCACCGATTTGCTTACGGAAGAAACCAACAAAGAGTCCAAACAAACCACTTGAAATGATCCAAGTCCACCATAGACCACCTGACATAGCATCCTTAATGGCATGACCAATTAAACCCATTAAGAAACCAACAATTGGTCCAAAAACTACACTGAAGAGGGCCTGAAGGGCATATTGCAACTGAATACTCGTATTCGGTGCAGGTGCCGGAATTGGAATCATCGCAATGACCACAAAGAGGGCTGCTCCAACCCCAATGGCTACAACATCCTTAATTGAAAAAGCTTGTTTTTGTTTCATATTTTATCTCCTATTAATTTTCCATTTTTCTAATTTCGATATGCCAAGAAGCCCCAACTCCTACATTATAGGCCTTGGCAAAGGATCCCTGGTTGATGGCAAGACCAACACGGTAGAGGGAATTGATATAAAGGATTGGCTGTCCAATCCGCACATCAGCGAAAGACTTGCCATAGGTCACTTGGTTTTGGTAAACCAGCATGTCATTGTTATAGATGGTCACTTCAAAGCGTTCCCCAAATTCGGGTTCCAAATGATTAAACTCTTCCCGAGTAATCGAAGTCCACAGAGAACCAAAGCGCACATCGAGAATATCGACTGCTCCTTTAACTAAGTTCTCTTCAAAGATGGTCTCCACCACTGGAATTTCTACAATGTGTTCAACACTGAGTTCTGGACCCACTTCCTCAAAGCTGATATGGCCACTGGCTAACTTAGCTCCTGTATAGGCATAGACATCACGCCCGTGGAAGGTATAAGAAAACTCTGTATTGGCCCGGCGGTTCTTCACCTCTGAAATCTCACGAATGGCAACAATCCCTACATGTTTCTTGATGAAAGAGAGGGTCCCATTATCTGGTGTGACAATATATTGATTCTTGGCCGTTTTGGCTACGACGCTCTTTCGTTTAGAGCCGACACCCGGATCGACGACCGAAACAAAGGTTGTCCCCTCAGGCCAGTAATCCACCGTCTGAAAAAGGCGGTAACTTCCCTCAAAGATATTATAAGGGGTAATGTCATGGGTCAAGTGGTGTATCTTGAGGGTTGGTGATTCCTCTAAGGCGACCCCGATCATAGCGGAGACAGCCCCATCCACCAGACCAAAGTCTGACTGAAGGACTAGTAAATTATTGTGCATATTTCTTCTCCATCATATCATTTTCTATCTAGCTTTTGATAGACCAATTGTCCAAGAAGATAACCTAGTAGAGATCCAAGAAGAAGGGTCAGTAAAAACCAGCTCACCGTTCCCATATTCGACGGTACCATAACGCGTTCAATATAATCCATCGACTTCCCACGGGCTAGTAAAGAAGCACGGTAACTAGCCGGTTGGATCCACATCATAAGAATGGGCCCTGTCGTCGTAAAGGAAAAGAGGAGGAAGGAAAGCGCATTGCCTAGCTTCGACTGATAGTGGCCACGGGCTGCGACCAATTCAGCCAAGAGACCTCCAGCAAGAGCAGGAAGAAAAGCTCCGGCCCCATGACGAGTGAAAAGGAAAAAAGCACCAATCACAAGAGCTACGACTAGAATGGCTCCTGTTCGTTGAATTTTTTCAACATAGACTCGATAGATGGCTCCACCAACTAGAGCAGAGAAGGCTGGAGCATAAAACATGTTGCCTCGATGATCAACCAGACTTCCAAGTAGGACGCCTAAGCCAATAGCAAGAAAATACAAGCCTGCAAAGGCCGCAACCTGCTTAAACTGATGTTTCTGTATTATTTTCATGTATCTATCCCATCATTACCGGTGGCTAATTTTCTTGGATAGGAAATCGCCCATAAATTGGACCAGAACGATCAGAATGAGAATCAACAAGGTCGCTACAAAGATGACATCATTGTTAAACATGTTTTTCCCGTAGTTGATGGCTAAGGTTCCTAGTCCTCCTGCACCAACGGCACCCGCCATGGCGGTTTCCCCGATCAAGGAAATGATGGTCACGGTTGTCACACGGATCAAATCAGGAAGCCCTTCACGAAGGTAGACACCGACAATATCCCAGAAGGTGGCCCCACTGGCTTGTGCTGCTTCAATCACGCCTCCATCCAATTCTGACAAGACCACTTGGACTTGGCGAGCAAAGAATGGAAAGACAGCTAGGGACAATGGAACAAGGGCTGCTGTAGGTCCGATGGTATTTTTCAAGAGCAAGTAGGTCAATGGATTAATAAAGGCCAACAAGATAATGAAGGGAATGGCACGGAACAAAGAAGTAATCTTGTCTAAAATTTGGAAAACGATTTTATTTTCAATGACGCCACCTGGACGGGTCAAGACTAATAAAAGCCCTGTCACTAAACCTAAAAATCCACCAATAATGAAGGAAATAACGGTCATATAAAGGGTCAGGTAAATAGCGGTTCCCCAACCATACTGGCCAGACCACCCTAATTTATAGACATTTGGTAAATATGTTTGAATTAACTGGATCATGCTTTTCTCCCATCTTTCACAATAGTCACGGAAACTCCTGCATTTTCTAACTCAGCTTTGGCCGTTTCCAGATTTTGAGTTTCACCTGATAAGATGACCACCAACTCTCCAACAGGCGTGTGATCAAGGATCTCGATATTCCCAAATAAAATGTTGGCAGAGATTTGGTACTGCTTGTAAATATCATTGATGATCGCTGTATCTGTTACAGAACCTGCA
>CABKMC010000082.1 GCA_902373455.1 uncultured Streptococcus sp. | reverse complement strand
CCATATAATTTTCAGTAGTCACTTGGATCACCTTTTTATCAACATATTTCTTAGCTGCCTGCTTCATCTCTGACTCATAGGCGGACTTAGTAAAATAGCTACTGGTATCCGGTTTGAGATACTGGGTTGTTGTCCCTTCATCCTGTTGAATTTCTTTGGAAGAACCTGCTGCCACTGGGAAGTGATAGCCTTTGGCAGAGACAGTTTGAGAATCCAGCGTCACTGTTGGGAAAAATAAGCCGACAAATAAAGGAATACAGAGCAAGAAGATACTCGCCACTTTTGCCCATAAGCCGGATAGATGACTATGGATTTTCATTTGTTTGACCCAGATAATCAGCTGCACAAGAGCTAAAACGAAGGACAAAAACATGGAAATATAAGCCAAGTAAGAATAGTGTAAGTTGATGTATTGATTGAGCTTACCGGATAATTGAAGATACATGGTGAGCTCAAAATAACCTGCTAAGATCAAAAATCGTATCATAAAGCTACCCCCACAATCCAAGAGTATAGGAGCACAACTCCACAGACAATTCCGATAAATTGCCAGATAAAACGGGTCTTGAGATAATTTTTCATCATGAGGAGATTCTTGACATCAAGCATGGGTCCAATCACCAGAAAGGCCAGCACCGGCGCTACTCCAAAACTACTCAGAAGAGAGGAGCCGATAAAGGCGTCTGCCTCGCTACAAAGTGAGAGGAGGAAGGACAAGGCCATAAGGAGGAGAATAGCAATAACCGGTGTCGCACTGATTGAAGTGAGGATACGTGTTGGGACATAGACTTGGACGAAGCTTGCAAAAAGACAACCGAATACCAAGTAGCGTCCTGTATCAAAGAATTCATCAATTGCCTGCACCAAGACTTGAAAGAGCTTTTGGCCTTTGCTTAAATCGCTAAAATCATGTTCATGCACAGGCTTGCGATGTTCTTTTTGGATTGAATCTGTCTGAATAAAGCCAAGGAAGATCCCTAGTACCGTTGCGACCAGTAGGGAACCAAGGGCTCGATAGAGGGCCATCTTAATAGAATTCCCAAAGGCTGAATAGGTCGCAAAGAGAACGATGGGATTGATGACAGGTGCTGTCACCAGAAAGGGAACAGCAGTATAACTTGGAACTTTCTTTTCTAGAAAGCGATTGATAATGGGAACAATTCCGCATTCACAGGAAGGAAAGATAAAGCCGATAAAGGTCCCAAAGAAGATTCGCCCAAATTTATTTTTGGGAAGAAAACGGTAAACCTTCTCAGGTGTGACATAAACCTCAATCATTCCTGAAATGATACTTCCGATCAGGACAAAGGGCAGGGCCTCGATGATAATCGAGAGAAAAATAGCCCCAGCCTGCAAGACGCTAGAGGGAAAGTGTTGAAAGAATGTCATTACTTAGCCTTCTTTGCATCTTTAGCAGCCGTTTCTGCTTTCTTTTTTTCTTCGGGGAATTCAACTGTT
The DNA here is from genome assembly GCA_902373455.1 of uncultured Streptococcus sp. Taxonomy (GTDB): domain Bacteria; phylum Bacillota; class Bacilli; order Lactobacillales; family Streptococcaceae; genus Streptococcus. The sequence continues at coordinate 4,974 of CABKMC010000082.1, read as the reverse complement.
TTTTCTAGATCTGGAAAACTTGCAAAGTTTTCAAACATTTTATCAAGATCATCTGTCTTAGAAAATTTAATAGCCATTTTTGGGCCTCCTTTTTCGTTTTCTATCATTATAACAAAAAGGAAAGATCAAGGGGGAAATAGAGCATAAAAGACAAGGAGGAAACTTCTACAAAACCCTAGCAAATAGGTGGCTAGAAGCCTTGGCTACGGTAAAATATGCTATAATAGAAGCTATGGATAAATATGAAAAAATAGCCCAAGAATTGGGTGTTAGCTTAAAACAAATCGATACCGTATTGAGTCTGACCGCAGAAGGCTCAACCATTCCCTTCATTGCTCGCTATCGAAAAGATATGACGGGAAATTTAGATGAAGTAGCGATCAAGGCTATTTTTGATCGGGACAAATCCTTAACAGCTCTAGCTGAACGAAAGGAAACCGTCCTTGCTAAGATTGAGGAACAAGGCAAACTGACAGAGGCGCTCAAGCAGGCCATTGAAGCTGCTGAGAAATTAGCAGATGTCGAAGAGCTTTATCTACCTTATAAGGAAAAACGGCGGACCAAGGCCACGATTGCCCGAGAAGCAGGACTTTTCCCCTTGGCACGTCTCATCCTACAAAATAGTCCAAACTTGGAAGTAGAGGCACAGAAATTTACCTGTGAGACCTTCCCAACTGAAACCGCTGCTTTAACTGGTGCAGTGGATATTCTGGTAGAGGCTATTTCAGAGGATACCCAATTGCGGGCCTTTACCTATCAAGAAATTCATGGTCATTCCCTCATGACGTCAACCTTGAAGGATGAAAGCTTAGATCCTAAGAGAACCTTTGAAATCTACTATGATTTTTCTGAGAAGATTAAGAGTATGCAGGGCTACCGGACCCTGGCTCTCAATCGTGGGGAAAAATTGGGGGTTCTTAAAGTCGGATTTGAGCACCATCTGGATCGAATCATTCGCATCTTTGAAGCCCGTTTTAAAAGCAAAAATGCCTATGTCGATGACGTTATTCAGCAAGCGGTTAAGAAAAAAATCGTACCTGCGATTGAACGTCGAATTCGGACAGAGTTGACAGAGGTGGCAGAAGACGGTGCCATTCAATTGTTCTCTGAAAATCTACGGAATCTATTGCTTATCCCTCCATTAAAAGGGCGCGTGGTCCTTGGATTTGACCCAGCTTTTCGGACCGGTGCCAAATTAGCGGTTGTCGATGAGACAGGCAAAATGCTTGCCACCCAGGTTATCTATCCGGTTGCCCCTGCAAAACCAGCTCAGATCGAGCAGGCCAAGAAAGATTTGTCCTCCTTGATCAAGGAGTTTGACGTAGAGATTATTGCAATCGGTAATGGAACCGCTAGCCGTGAAAGTGAGGCCTTTGTCGCTGAAGTACTCCATGACCATCCAGGGGTCCGCTATGTCATTGTCAATGAAAGTGGAGCCTCTGTCTACTCAGCTAGTGAGTTGGCCCGTCATGAGTTCCCAGAATTAACCGTTGAAAAACGCTCGGCCATCTCTATTGCCCGCCGCTTGCAAGATCCCTTGGCTGAGTTGGTGAAAATCGATGCCAAGTCGATCGGTGTGGGTCAATACCAGCACGATGTCAATCAGAAAAAATTGACGGAAAGTTTGGATTTTGTCGTGGATACAGTGGTCAACCAAGTTGGGGTTAATATCAATACTGCTAGTCCCTCTCTCTTAGCGCATGTAGCAGGACTTAATAAGACCATCTCTGAAAATATCGTGAAATATCGGGAAGAAGAAGGAATGATCCTCTCACGGGGACAGATTAAAAAAGTCCCTCGCCTCGGGGCCAAGGCTTTTGAGCAGGCAGCGGGATTCTTGCGCATTCCTGAAAGTAAAAACATTTTGGACAATACTGGCGTCCACCCCGAAAGTTACAAGGAAGTTGAAAAACTTTTTGAACTCCTTGGGATTACCGAACTCGATGAATCTGCTCAAGAAAAATTAAAAGCTGTCAAGATAGAGGAAATGTCGACCCAGCTAGAACTGGGGCCGGAAACCCTGAAAGATGTCATTGATGATCTCCTAAAACCAGGTCGCGATTTGCGGGATTCCTTTGATGCACCAGTGCTCCGTCAGGATGTTTTGGATATTAAAGACCTCCACATTGGTCAAAAATTAGAAGGGGTTGTGCGCAATGTGGTTGATTTCGGAGCCTTTGTCGATATTGGCATTCACGAGGATGGCTTGATTCATATCTCCCATATGAGCAAGCAATTTATCAAGCATCCAAGCCAAGTCGTCTCTGTAGGAGATGTAGTGACGGTCTGGGTGAAGAAGATCGACGTGGAACGCGAAAAAGTCAACCTCAGTTTGGTAGCACCGAATGAATCTGACTGACTATGTACGCCAGGTATCTCTGGAAGATTTTGGTAGGGAATTCCGCCATCAAGCAGTGTGGAATCCGCGTCTCCAAACCACCGGAGGCCGTTTCTTTCCTAAGGATCGGCATCTTGATTTCAACCCCAAGATTTATCAGACTTTAGGATTAGAGACCTTTCGGAAAATCGTCCGCCATGAGCTCTGCCATTACCATCTTTACGACCAAGGAAAAGGCTATCGCCACAAAGATCTAGCCTTTAAACAGCTCCTTCAGCAAGTGGATGGACTTCGATTCACACCACCGCTACCAGAAAAATCGAGAAAAAAGCGAGTTTATCTCTACCGATGTTCTCATTGTAGACAAGAGTATAGGCGAAAGCGAAAAATCGATCTGAAGAAATATGCTTGCGGTCGCTGTCACGGTCGTCTGCAACTCCTTGAAATGAGACAGGAATGAGAATCGGTCTTTAGGCGGATCTCTTTCTAGTTAGACTCTGCTAAAATAGGTCTAACTAGAAAGAGGAAAATCAAATGACATCATCATTTTACAAATCAAAACGCCACCGCCTGGTTTCAGGTGTGCTAGCTGGGCTGGCTGATAAATTTGATCTGAGTGTAACGCTGCTACGCTTCTTGTTTATTCTTTTTACGGTCTCTCATGCCTTTATCGGTGTAATTATCTACTTGCTGTTAGATACGACCTTACCTTATAAGGACGAAGAGGAGCAGGAAATATTTGACGATGGCCCTCGACCTCGTCGGAGAAAAGAGGCCGAACCCATTCATGATCAGAATGATAGTCCGTTTTTCTAAAAGGAGATCCGGATGAAGCAGAAGTTCTATTACCTTGCTTTTATTCTATATCTCTTCTTCAGTTTTATAGGACAGTTTTTCATTTTAAATCGTGTTTTTGGTGAAGGAGTTGGAACAGTTTTTATCGGAATGGCCCTTTATCCACTGGGCATTTGGAATAGTCTCTTCTACCTCTTGTTTCTGTCAACAGAAATGGCTAGAAAGCCACAAATTTATCGGTTTTCGATTTTATTTCTGCCGATGTTGTGCCTGGTTTTGTCCTTGTTGGGGGGAGGACCTACCGCCTTTATGCTCGGCTTGATCGCATTTCCTTCAAATGCGGTGGTCTATGCTGTCTCGACTGGAATCAAATCCATGATTAAAGATTTCTTGCAAGGCTGAAGGCTGGAGCATTCTTCAGATGTTACCATCATTTCCTAGAGGTTAGAGACATTTGTCTTGGCCTCTTTTTAGTCGCATTAAAAAGGAGTTGAAAATGGATCATTCAAATGACACTTCAGTCTCTCGTCTGAAGAGAAAATCTGCTATAATAGAGAGAGAATTTTAAAAGGGAGAATGATATGGCAGTTACTGTTCGCGATATACAGGAAAAGCTTCGTCTGTCAGTTGTTTATGGGGATGATAACCTCTTAAGCAAGGAAATTACGACTGCGGACATCTCACGTCCAGGTCTTGAAATGACGGGCTATTTTGACTATTACACACCTGAGCGGATTCAGCTTGTAGGAATGAAAGAATGGTCCTACCTGGTGAAGATGAGCTCTCACAACCGACATCAAGTTTTACGCAAGATGTTCCAGCCAGAGACACCTGTCATCATTGTCGCGCGGAATTTGGACATTCCAGAAGAAATGTTACGGGCTGCGGAAGAGAAGCAGCTGGCTATTTTAAAGAGCAATGTTGCGACGAGCCGTTTGTCTGGTGAGTTATCCAGTTATTTGGATAGCCGCTTGGCAGAACGTACCAGTGTTCATGGTGTTTTGATGGATATTTATGGGATGGGGGTCTTGATCCAAGGAGATAGCGGGATCGGTAAGAGCGAGACAGCTTTGGAACTTGTCAAGCGGGGTCACCGTCTCGTAGCGGATGACCGAGTCGATATCTATGCGAGAGATGAGATGACCCTTTGGGGAGAGCCTGCTGAAATCCTACGTCACCTACTAGAAATCCGTGGTGTCGGGATTATCGATGTCATGAGTCTATACGGTGCGAGTGCTGTGAAGGATTCTTCACAAGTTCAAATCGACGTTTACCTGGAAAATTATGCTAAGGACCAAACTTATGATCGTCTTGGTAACAACGCAGAAGAGTTAGAAATCGGTGGAGTCACCATTCCTCGTATTCGCATTCCAGTGAAGACAGGTCGAAATATTTCGGTCGTGATTGAAGCAGCAGCCATGAATGTTCGTGCCAAACAAATTGGCTATGATGCCACTAAAACCTTTGAAGAACGTTTGTCCCAGTTGATTAGTCAAAATGAGGTGAAGGAATGAATCCAGTAGCCCTTCAATTAGGTCCGTTCAGTATTCGTTGGTACGCAATTTGTATTGTCTCTGGTTTGATTCTAGCTGTTTATCTTTCCATGAAAGAAGCGCCACGTAAGAAAATTGATCCAGATGCCATCATTGATTTCATTCTGATTGCTTTTCCTCTTGCGATTGTGGGTGCCAGACTCTATTACGTTACTTTCGAATGGGGCTATTATAGCCAGCACCTTGGTGAGATTTTTGCTATTTGGAACGGAGGAATCGCGATTTATGGTGGTCTCTTAACGGGTGCTTTAGTTCTTTATCTTTTCTCTCGTAGACGTTTGATTGAAC
>CABKMC010000081.1 GCA_902373455.1 uncultured Streptococcus sp. | reverse complement strand
GTTTCTGGATGTTTACCGCGATTTTTGCTGAAAGAAACAGCATTGATTACCCGACAAATCTGCTCGATTTGGTTTTTAGGAGTACCGATCTCTTCTAGAAACTTACGAGCATTCGCATGATTCTCTGTTTGAAACAATTTATCATCATCAGCATCGTGAAGAAGAGCTGACAAGCCCACTATCTCCAGATCACATGGCCCTTCTGCTTGTGCGATTCTCATAGCATTAGTATAGACGCGGAGGGTATGCTCTACATCATGGCCATCCGCTCGATCAGCAAATAAGGTTTTCACATACTGCTTAGCAGCAAGAATTCGTTCTTCCATCATCGTTCTTGTCCTTTGAATAATCTATGTATAGTTCTATCTATTCATTTGGGCTAGTTATGGAGAGGGGCAGTTTACTTTAAAACCACCTATCGGTGGTTCTTACTTCTTCTTTTGTGGGAAGAGAGGAAGGCCTAGGGTCGCGATTTTCTCAGCGGGAATCTTCATGCCATCCTTGATCCATTTGGAGATGACAGAGACAATGGCTGAGCTCCAGAAGGAATTGAGGTAGCTGCCAGCGCCATTTGATGAGCTGCCATTTCGTTTTTCTAAAAAGTCATAGACTGCCTTGGTCAAGAGCCGTTCAAAATTGTAATCAATGGCCAGGCTGATAATCTTAGCTTCTTTCTTAACTTCCTTAAAAAGATAGACCCAGACTTGGTAGAGATCTGTCTTGAGGTTGTAGCCATCTAAAGACTTGGTAATTTTTGCGATACTAGATTGAAAGATAGACTCAAGAATCTCTTCTTTTGATCCATAATTGCGGTAAAAGGCCGCGCGAGAGACCCCAGCACGCTGAACCAGCTCAGAGATGGTGATCTTTTTCAGATCTTTTTTCTCCAATAGTTGCAGGAGAGAGATTTCGATGGATTCTCGTGTAATCGCATTGTTTTCTTGGTTAAATCGTTTGAGATTTTCCAAGGATTTCTCGGATATTTTTCTTTCTGCCATAACATTTACTTTCTATCTGTCTCACCTGATGTTATCTGCTTGGATAGCATGGTACTTCATGATATAATTGTAAAAGAAGACAAACTACTTGTCAATGTACATTTTTATACAATTATGAGGTATGAACTGATGAAATGGAAAATTATTGCGGATTCAGGCTGTGACTACCGCTCTTTGGACAACCTGGCACCAGATACGGAGTTTGTCAGTGTCCCACTGACCATCCAAGTGGGAGAAACTATCTACACAGATGATGTCCAACTCAATATCGATCAGATGATGGAAGAGATGTATGCGACTACGACTGCTTCTAAGTCTGCCTGTCCGAGTCCCGATGATTATATGAAGTCCTTTGAAGGAGCTGAAAATATCGTCGTTGTGACCATCACTGGAACCCTTTCAGGTAGCTACAATAGTGCTGAGGTGGCCAAGAAGATTTATCTAGAAGAGCATCCGAATACCAATATCCACGTCATTAATAGCTTGTCAGCTGGGGGTGAGGTGGACCTGATCGTTCGCAAGCTCAATCAGTTGGTCGCTGAAGGCCTCGATTTTGATCAAGTAGTCGATGTGATCACGACCTACCAGTCTAAGACGAAGTTGCTCTTTGTTTTGGCCAAGGTTGATAATCTGGTCAAAAATGGGCGTCTCAGCAAATTGATCGGGACTGTTGTCGGACTCCTCAATATCCGTATGGTCGGGGAAGCTAGTAAGACGGGTACCCTTGAGCTGCTTCAAAAAGCACGGGGCCAAAAGAAAGCGATCAAAGCTGCTTTTGATGAATTGATCAAGGCGGGTTATGCTGGCGGTCATATCACCATCGCCCACCGCAACAATGAAAAATTTATTGAGCAATTCTCTGCATTGGTTCGTGAAAAATTTGCCCATGCAATGATCGAAGTCCTTCCTACTTCTGGACTTTGTAGTTTCTACGCCGAAGAAGGCGGCCTCCTCATGGGGTATGAAATTTAAGTTACCACTAAAAAGAGGCTAGGACAAAAGTCCTAGCCTCTCATTTGTTTTTGGATTGTCGAGCAAGACGCAGTGGTTGAGTGGGCTCTACTACACTGATTTCATCAGCTTTTACAGCCCTACTCAACTGTGCGGAGGTGGGACGACGAAATCGAATTCTAACGAATGACCGATTTCTGTCCCACTCTCTTTTTTTATTCTCCGATCTCTTGGTAGAGGGTACGGATTTTTTTGCGGTAAATGGTATAGCTGATCCCAGCTCCGATTAGCAGGATGACACTATAAAGGATCACAGCCAGCAGGGTGCTGACGGAATGATAGGTCCAAATGAAGCTGACAATGATCAGGAGAAACATCACAAAGAGAAAGACAATCAAGAGGATAGACTGAAGAACTGCATTCCCACGATGACGGGTCATCAACTCTGTGATATTGGTCCAATTGGTGCTAAAGTTCTGAAAATCTTTGACATAGTCTCGGATGCAGATCGGAATGGTCGTTACAACCCAGATCAGTAACATGGCAAGGATAGCCAAGGGATGGACGCCAAAATAGAGACAAACGCCAACTAGAAGAATGACAGGAAGGATGGATTGCACCAGATAGAGCAACCAAAACTTCATAAAGAGATAGCGTTTGAAATCAACAGGGAGGGATCTCAAGTATTCAAAGTTTTCGCGCTCTAGCGAAATACCGATACTGGTCAAGCCTCCAAAACTATTGAAAACACCGATCAAGATGGCAACAAGGGTCAGTGGTACCAGATACTGGGGTGTCAAGTAAGGACTGAGGCCTCCTATATTTTTTGATGCTCCTGCTGCTCCACTGAGGAGGAAAATATATGGCAGAATACTCATCATCAATAGGACTTGCACCATAAGGGTTCCATCGCTCAAGAGTCTGCGATGATACTGAATGACAAACTGTCTAAAGGAGTCTTTCTGGCCCACATGGATGGCTTTCACGCGCTCTTTGACGGTTTGGTTGGTCGCAACCGCAAGGGCTGCATCATAGAATTGTGGGATCACGATTTTGCGAACCAGGCCGATCAAGACCAAAAGCACCGCTATCCAGCCCAGAAGGCCAAGGATCGCTCCACCATCAAAAGGATGGAGGATAAACTGATGAAAGGCTGTAAAAGGTGGAAATAGAATGGGAATATCCGCTCCACCCGACACCTCTACCCGATGGGTTTGGACTAGATTCAGATAGAGATAAGCTCCTAGGCTCAGAAGAGAACCAATTCCGACCATGATGTTGGAGACCAGGGTCGTGTGTTTTTTGAAAAAAAGGGTCTTAGTGATCAAATGAGCTAGTAAAATCGTCGCTAAAAAGAGAACGCCTAAGAGAATCACGGCACAAAAGAGGCCTAGCAGGATCCCTAACGGATTGAAGCCGCCTGCTTGGACAGGCAGGATCAAAAAATAGCTGATCAATGGAAGGATAGCCATGAGAAGGGTCAGGATGACCGAGATACTTTTTCCAGCAATGACTTCCGCATCTGAGAAAGCATAGGGCCGGTAAAACTGGAGGTCCTTGCTTTCATAAAAGACATTGTAAAAACTCATAAAGCCTTGGGAAATGGTCATCAAGGAAAAGAGGGCCACCATATTGACAAAGAAGGCTGGCTGATGGACAAAATCATAGATACTAAAGAGCAAGCCAAATATGAGGAAATAGACCAATCCTAAAAAGAGGTAGTTGAGCACCGATCTGCGGGCAACATTGAGTTTGACGTCCGGTTTTTTAGCCTGTTTGGCGCGTAATTTTGCGATCTGGGCCGGCTGACTAGCATAGATGATATTGACATTGACCAGCTGTTGGATGATCTTAAGACGCATGATCGCCACCTTCTTCCTTCCGCCCCGCTAGGCTGAGATAGATACTTTCCAGACTTTGTTCGGGATGTTGGCCCTTCAATTCCTCGATCGTCCCATAGAAGATGAGATTACCTTTTTTGAGAATGGCGATCTTATCACAGAGTTGTTCGGCCACTTCTAATACGTGGGTAGAGAAAATAACCGTCTTGCCGCGATCCGCATGTTGGCGCATCATTTGTTTTAAATCGTAAGAAGCCTGTGGATCCAAACCGGTCATGGGTTCGTCCAAGACCCAGATATCTGGATCCGACAAGAGGGCTGCAATGACAAAGACCTTCTGGCGCATCCCATGTGAAAAGGATTCAATCACTTCATAGCGGTGGCTCTGAAAATCAAAGATCGTAAGAAGCTCTTCCAAGCGTTGATCACAGTCTTTCTGACTCATATCATAAGAGGTCGCAACCAACTCCCAGAATTCATTGGCTGTGAGGCGCAAGAAAAGATCTGGTGAATCCGCTACATAACCGATCTTCTTTTTGATCGCCAGCCGATGGCTATAGAGGTCCTGACCATCCACTTCAATTGATCCAGTAGTTGGGGTGATGACACTGACCAGGCTCTTAATCGTCGTTGACTTTCCAGCTCCGTTGTGGCCAATCAAGCCGACAATTTGTCCATCTTCGATGGTCAGATCCAAGTGGTTGAGGGCAATGTGCCCATCGTAATCTTTGGTAACTCCGTGAAATGTAATCATGTTAACTCCCTAATGGATCCTCATTGGGACCGTTTTTTCTTATTCTGTTGATAAGCGATCATCGAAATGGTAGAGCAATTCTAGCAGATAGTTTGGAATGGTCTCTAAGAAGTCTTCTTTGTAGACCCGCTCTCCTCGCTTATGCAATTCTTTGCCCCAAGGGCCTAGATTGACCGCTGGAACCTGAATTTGGGCAATTTTTTCCAGATCCAGATCATAGACCTGGGCTGGTGTGGCTAGGCTATCCAAGACGACTTGATAAGAGGCCACATCCTTTTCCAAGGCACAATAACTGGTGTCGTTAATCCCCATAAAGTATTCTTCGACTTTTAAGAGGTAACCTCTTGTGTCCAGATACTCGCGGTAATCAGTGATGAGGGACACGATATTGAGATCGGTATTGTCCAAAAAGCGGCAGTTCATGGAAGGATAATAGGGGGGCGCAAAACCAATAACCACCATGGGATCCTTATCTCCGAGAAACTCTAGGAGTCGCTGGATTTGCTGGATTGCAAGGCTCTGGTAGCTGGTCCCATTACGAAAATCGTATTCCGCTTTTTGGTTAGAAGCTTCCCTAAAGGCTTGGTAACCTTCTATGGCTTGGCATCGTTCCTCTAGTTCTTGATAGGTGATGACTCTTGGCCTTGCAATCATATGGTCTTGGCCAGCCTGATCCTGCAAGTGCTCATACTTCTTGTAAAAGGCATCCAAGGCCTCCTGACTAAGCTCATAAATCCGCTGTAGGAGCTCTTGGGGTGTTTTCTTCAAATGCAGAACACTGAAATAACCAGCCGCATAGAGCACGGTCGATACATCGTACTGGTCCTTCAAATCTCTGAGATAGGACCAAGAAGGAAGGGGAGACGTTTCTCCCAGCGCCTGATCTGCCAGATCGGGATGAAGATCTAGCTGGCTTGCGATGGCCACTAAGAGTGACAAGGCATTGATCCCTTTAAGGGGCTCCTTCATATGGGACAAGACACCTTGTGCCACAACGACCGGCATGAGTTTGCCGACTGTGCCAATGTGAAGGACCTTTTCTTTTCCTACCTCTGATTCAAAGGGTTCTGAATCCACTGCTAATACATAATTCAGATCAAACTTCTCCTGCAAATCTGTGAGGAGGCCCAAAGCTCCACGCATCCCACGTGAATAGGATTCCTCATCTCCAACAGAGAGATAGAGCAGATTGACCTGACCTTCCACGGGATCTGCCGCATAGGCTTCCAGAACCCCCAATTGAAGGGCCAATGCTGCTTTCATATCGCAAGACCCTCTGCCAAATTTCCATTCCCCAGAAGCTAAATCTTCCTGCATATCTGGTCGCCTATCCAGTATTTTCAAGGCTTCTGCTACTTGATCAGAATCGAGTGCGATTTCTGCCAAATTACCATAGTCTTCTAAATCGACTGTATCATGGTGGTGGAAAAGGATAACTGTTTTTTTCTTGCCCTTATCAACCAAGGCCCAATTGACCGACCGATGCAAGTGATCCTGTGGCACCTGATAGCGCCCAAAATGGTCCGGATGTTCCTTGAAATAGGGGATCTGGCCAATCCGTTGATCCAGATAGGCTTCGATTGCTTGCTCTGTCTCAGTATTGGTGAAGCTCGGAATGGCCAAGGCTTCGGTAAAAATCCTTTCGATGCTCTCTCTATTGGTGGTTTTCACTTTCAAACCAATCCTCCTTTGTTATGATCAAACTATAAAATGAATAGAAATATATGTACCGGACTGATATTTCTACGTAAATAAAATGCTACTTTTTATATTCTCACTTCATTTCTTTCATGTATGCGATTTCTTTTCCAGAAAGGGCTTGCTTCCAGCGCAAACGTTTGTCGCATCCAACTATTTTTGGTAAAATAGGGACATTCACATGAAAGAAG
>CABKMC010000080.1 GCA_902373455.1 uncultured Streptococcus sp. | reverse complement strand
CGGATGTCATGATTGTAGGGCGTTTTTTAGGTCAAAAATCTTTGGCCGCCGTTGGAGCAACCTCTGCCATATTTGATTTGATCGTTGGATTTGCTGTCGGTGTTGGAAATGGGATGGGGATTATTATCGCGAGAAATTATGGAGCCAAAAACGAAGACCAATTACGAAAATCAGTCGCCGCAACTGCTATTATTGGTTGCATTCTCAGTCTCTTCGTGATCTTCATTGGAGCTGTCGGACTTTTTCCCCTGCTCCAATTTTTAGGGACCCCATCAGCAATTGTGTCTCAGTCTTATCTCTATATCGCTACCATTGTTAATGGTGTGGCTGTGACCTTTGCCTATAATCTTTGTGCCGGACTTCTTCGAGCGGTTGGCGATAGCCTAGCGGCACTCTATTTCTTGATTATCGCCGCTATTCTCAATATTCTTCTCGATCTTTATTTTATTACCCAACTCCATCTCGGAGTCCAATCCGCTGGAATTGCGACCATTATTGCCCAGGGTATTTCGGCCCTTCTTTGTCTTCTCTATATTCGTAAGAGGGTCCCTTTTCTGCTCCCGCATCGCAAGGATTTTGTTTGGGACAAGGAGCTTTATCAGGATCTGCTAAGTCAGGGCCTTGCCATGGGCCTCATGACTTCCATCGTTTCGATTGGAACGGTTATCCTCCAATCCGCTATTAATCAGCTTGGAACAACCATTATCAGTGCACAGGTCGCAGCCCGTCGTATCATGTCCTTTGCCGTTTTACCGATTACAGCTATCGCCTCAAGTATCACAACCTTTATCTCGCAGAATTTTGGCGCAGAGCAATTCCAGCGGATCAAAAAAGGCGTTACCATTGCCAACCTTCTTTCTTGGGTTTGGTCTGTCTTGGTTGCTGCTCTTCTATTCTTCACAAGTCCGTCTTTAACCAGCTTTATTTCCGGCTCGACAAATCCTGATCTCATTGCAAATGCCAGTCTTTATCTCCAGATCAGCTCTTGCTTTTATCCTATTTTGGCGAGTCTCATCATCCTGAGAAATGCCCTACAGGGAATGGGTAAAAAATTAACCCCACTCACATCCAGTTTTATTGAATTGTTTGGAAAAATTTTCTTCGTTCTGTGGATTATTCCTCACACCGGCTACATGGGGGTCATTCTCTGCGAACCCCTTATCTGGATTCCCATGACCCTACAGCTCATCATAATCTATCGAAAAATCAGGTACCAACTCCTTACTGAATAATGATTGATTAACAAGACCAAAACAACTTCTGCTCATTTGAACAGAAGTTGTTTTTAGATATCTAGCTATTAGAACAAACCGATGGCTGTTCCGTCAGCAGCTACATCCATATTTAAAGCAGCTGGACGTTTTGGTAAACCAGGCATGGTCATCACATCCCCCGTCAAAGCGACAATAAAGCCTGCTCCCAATTTTGGAACCACTTCACGAATAGTGATTTCAAAGTTTTCAGGAGCTCCCAAGGCATTTGGATTATCAGAGAAGCTATATTGGGTTTTGGCCATACAGATTGGCAACTTATCCCATCCATTTTTCACGATTTGGGCAATTTGTGTCTTGGCTTTCTTCTCAAAATTCACCTTCGTACCGCGATAGATCTCTGTAACAATCTTTTCAATTTTTTCTTCAACAGAAAGGTTGTTATCATACAAGCGTGTGTAGTTAGCTGGACTTGTTTCGATGGTATTAACCAAGGTTTCAGCAAGTTCAACTCCACCGTCAGCACCATTCGCCCATACACTCGCAAGCTCAACTGGCACCTCAATTTCAGCACACAATTCTTTCAAAGTAGCAATTTCCGCTGCTGTATCGGTGATAAATTCATTGATAGCAACCACTGCAGGAATGCCAAACTTACGGATATTTTCAACGTGGCGTTTCAAGTTGGCAAAACCAGCACGAACAGCCTCTACATTTTCTTCAGTCAAAGCATCCTTAGTCACTCCACCGTTCATCTTAAGAGCACGGAGAGTCGCTACAATCACAACTGCATCTGGTGATGTAGGCAAATTTGGAGTTTTAATATCAAGGAATTTTTCAGCACCAAGGTCAGCACCAAAACCTGCTTCTGTAATTGTATAGTCCGCTAAATGCAGAGCTGTCGTCGTTGCTAATACAGAGTTACATCCATGGGCAATATTGGCAAATGGGCCACCGTGAACAAAGGCAGGCGTTCCATAGATGGTTTGAACCAGGTTTGGCTTAATCGCATCTTTGAGGATCAAGGCAAGAGCCCCTTCCACTTCCAAATCACGGACATAAACTGGACTACGATCATAACGGTAACCAATTACAATGTTGGCCAAACGACGTTTCAAATCTTCAATATCTGTCGCCAAGCAAAGGATGGCCATGATCTCAGAAGCAACGGTAATATCAAAACCGTCTTCACGCGGAATCCCATTTAAAGGACCGCCAAGACCGACAGAAACATGACGAAGAGCGCGGTCATTCAAGTCCACTACCCGTTTCCAGATAATCCGACGTTGGTCAATTCCTAGCTCATTTCCTTGGTGCAAATGATTATCAATCAATGCTGAGAGAGCGTTATTAGCCGTTGTGATCGCATGCATATCCCCTGTGAAATGAAGGTTGATGTCTTCCATCGGTAGAACTTGGGCATAGCCACCACCAGCAGCACCACCTTTAATCCCCATAACTGGACCTAAAGAAGGTTCGCGAATGGCAATCATGGTTTTTTTACCGATTTTATTCAAAGCATCTGCTAGACCAATGGTGATGGTTGATTTCCCTTCTCCAGCTGGAGTTGGGTTGATCGCAGTGACTAAGATAAGTTTTCCTACTGTATTTTTCTCAACTTCACGAATCTTATCAAAGCTCAATTTCGCCTTGTATTTTCCATACAATTCAAGATCATCGTCAACCAAACCAATTTTCTTCACAACGTCTACAATCGGTTGGAGTTCAATGCTTTGAGCAATTTCGATATCTGTTTTCATAAGGGACTCCTTTATATTTGATAGATCTATTATACCTAAAATTCGCGAAAATAACATATTTTTTTCACCTTTTGAATCGAACGTTCGTTTTTTATGTAAATTTTATGGCTACACATAGCTAATCCTAATAGCTTCAGAACTTTACTTATGTATCTTTTTTGTGTAAAATAAGCATATGCATATTTTAATTACATCAGGCGGGACGAGCGAAGCCATTGATAGTGTTCGTTCGATCACCAATCATTCCACCGGGAGCCTAGGGAAAATCCTTGCAGAAACGGCTCTTGCTAAGGGACATCAGGTGACCTTGATCACAACGCCTACCGCTCTTAAACCCGACCCTCACCCACAGCTTCGACTTCTATTGATCGACAATGTTGAGGAACTTCTCTCTCAAATGAAAAAGGAAGTTCCTCGTCACCAGGTATTAATCCATGCTATGGCAGTCTCAGACTATACGCCTGTTTACATGACAGGCCTTGATGAAGTTAAGAATGCTCAGGATCTTCATACCTTTATCCATCGCGAAAATCACGAAACCAAAATCTCTTCGAAAGAAGAATATCAGGTGCTCTTCTTAAAGAAAAATCCGAAGATTATCTCGCTCGTTAAAGAATGGAACCCTGCCATTCAACTGATCGGCTTTAAGCTTTTAGTCGACGTTTCTTCTGAAGAGTTGATCCAGGTAGCGCGTGAAAGCCTGGTTAAAAATCATGCCAGCATGATCGTTGCCAATGATCTGACCAAGATTCAGAACGGTCAGCATCAAGCCTATCTAGTAACAGATGATCACGTTCTAGAAGCTTCTACGAAAACAGAAATCGCAGAGGCTATCCTACGTTATATCAAATAAAAAGGTACATATGACACACATTACTTTAGCGGTTACCGGTAGTATTTCCGCCTATAAGGCTGCTGATATTACCAGCCAACTAACCAAATTGGGATTTGAAGTGAAGGTCCTCATGACTCCTTCAGCCCAAAAATTTATCACCCCTTTAACCTTGCAAGTTCTTTCAAAAAATCCAGTAGGCCTAGAGGTTATGGTGGAAGACGATCCACAGCGGATCGAGCACATCGACATTGGGAAAGAAACGGACCTCTTTCTTGTAGCGCCGGCCAGTGCCAACACCATTGCTAAATTGGCCATGGGACTTGCAGATAATATGGTCACAAGCACAGCTCTAGCCTTGCCTCAAAGGACTAAAAAATTACTGGCCCCTGCTATGAATACAAAAATGCTAGATCATCCTGCTACCCAACGAAATCTAAAACTCTTACAAGACTATGGTTACCAGATCATCCAACCTCGAGAGGCTACTCTCGCTTGTGGAGATCAAGGTTCTGGAGCTCTAGCCACTGTCGACACTATCATCCAAGCTGTTAAGGAGAATTGTTTATGAGAAAATCAGCCTCTATTTCACGAATTGCCATCTTTTTTGCCGTGATGATCACCATTCACTTTGTGACGTCCTTCATTTTGCAATTTGTCCCATCAGGAATTCAACCAACCTTGGTTCATATTCCTGTCGTGATCGCTTCTATTATCTACGGACCTCGAACTGGAGCAATTCTAGGACTCCTCATGGGACTCTTTAGCCTCACCATGAATACCCTGGTTATAACACCAGCCAGCTATCTCTTTAGTCCCTTTGTCCCTCACGGGAATCTCTACTCCCTTATCATTGCCATAGTCCCTCGGATTCTCATTGGGGTAACCCCTTACTTCGTCTATCGCTGGATTCGCAATCGTACAGGACTTATGATCGCTGGAATTGTCGGCTCTATGACCAATACTGTTTTCGTTCTAAGTGGGATTTATTTCTTCTTTGGAAATAGCTTCGGTGGTGGAATTCAACATTTCCTAGCCTTGATTATATCTACCAACTCTCTCATCGAAGTCATTGCTACAGTCCTCATTACCAGTGCCGTCGTTCCATCTCTTGAAAAATTAAAATAACCTTTCAAGCCAAGACCAATTTATCTTGGCTTTATTTGATGGTGAATTAGCTCTATTTTTTTGAAAAGATTTACATTTATCGCTAGAATTTTCAGAAAAAATTTGCTATAATGTAAGCGATTAAATTATAAGCAAAAAGGAGACGCTTGCATGACCTATCAAGAAAACTACCAAAAATGGCTCGACTTTGCTGAATTACCAGCTTACCTTCGTGATGAGTTGGTCGCAATGGATGAAAAAACAAAAGAAGATGCCTTCTATACCAACCTTGAATTCGGTACAGCTGGTATGCGTGGATTAATCGGTGCTGGTACCAACCGTATTAATATCTATGTTGTTCGCCAAGCAACTGAAGGGTTGGCCCAATTAATCGACTCAAAAGGTGAGGAAGCGAAGAAACGCGGTGTTGCGATCGCCTACGACAGCCGTCACTTCTCTCCTGAGTTTGCTTTTGAATCTGCTCAAGTTTTGGCTGCACACGGAATCAAATCTTATGTATTTGAAAGCCTACGTCCAACACCTGAATTGTCATTTGCTGTTCGTCATCTCCACACATTTGCTGGGATTATGGTAACCGCTAGCCACAACCCTGCTCCGTTTAATGGATATAAGGTATATGGTGAAGACGGTGGACAAATGCCACCTGCAGATGCCGATGCTTTGACAGATTACATCCGTGCTATCGAAAATCCTTTCACTGTACAATTGGCTGACCTTGAAGAAAGCAAAGCTAGTGGCTTGATTGAAGTTATCGGTGAAAACGTCGACGCTGAATACTTGAAAGAAGTGAAAGGCGTTAACATCAACCAAGACTTGATCAATGAATACGGTCGCGACATGAAGATTGTCTACACACCACTTCATGGTACTGGTGAAATGTTGGCTCGTCGTGCTCTTGCCCAAGCTGGATTTGAAGCTGTTCAAGTTGTTGAGGCTCAAGCCGTTCCAGATGCTGACTTCTCAACTGTTAAATCTCCAAACCCTGAAAACCAAGCTGCCTTTGCTCTTGCTGAAGAACTTGGCCGCAAAGTAGACGCTGATGTATTGGTTGCAACTGACCCAGATGCTGACCGCCTTGGTGTTGAAATCCGCCAACCAGATGGTTCTTACCTCAACCTTTCTGGTAACCAAATCGGAGCGATCATTGCTAAATACATTCTTGAAGCTCACAAAACAGCTGGTACCCTTCCTGCCAATGCTGCCCTCTGTAAATCAATCGTATCAACTGAGTTGGTGACTAAGATTGCAGAAAGCTACGGCGCAACGATGTTTAACGTCTTGACTGGTTTCAAATTTATCGGTGAAAAAATCCATGAATTTGAAACACAACACAACCACACTTACATGCTTGGTTTCGAAGAAAGCTTCGGTTACCTGATCAAACCATTCGTACGTGACAAAGACGCTATCCAAGCCGTTCTTATCGTTGCTGAAATCGCAGCTTACTACCGCTCACGTGGTATGACTTTGGCAGATGGTATCGAAGAAATCTACAAACAATACGGTTACTTCGCAGAAAAAACCATCTCTGTTACCCTTTCAGGTGTGGACGGGGCTGCTGAAATCAAGAAAATTATGGATAAATTC
>CABKMC010000079.1 GCA_902373455.1 uncultured Streptococcus sp. | reverse complement strand
CTGTTTCATAGTTTGAATTGGCCTTAGGATTAGCCTTCTTTTCTTCTTTGGAAACAGGGTTATTAGGGGCAAAGAAGATTTCTGCTCCTTCTTTATCGGCTGCGACGACTTTCTTGTCAATCCCACCGATATCGCCAACCGTTCCATCTTGGTTAATGGTTCCTGTCCCTGCAATATGGCGTCCCTGACGAAGATCTGGATCAGCCACTTGAGTGTAGATGGCTAGGCTAAACATCATACCGGCACTTGGTCCACCAATCCCTTGGGTCGCAAATTGGACAGGAACATCGCCTTTGGCTTCCGTCCGGTCGATCAAGCTAATCCCAATTCCGTTTTTCCCGTTGGACAATTTGATGATCTTTCCATCTGCTGTCTTGGTTTGTCCATCCTCGATATAGGTCACCGAAACAGGGTCGCCAATTTTTTGAGAACCGACATAGTCAATCAATTCTTTGGAACTCTTAAAGGTCTTGCCATTCACACCGGTGACGGTATCCGCAATGTTCAAGATTCCCTTAAAGGTCGAGTCATCTGCTACCTGCATGACATAAACACCTAGAAAGTCCATCTGGGTTTCTTTTCCAGCTGTCTTTAACCCTTGGTAGATGGCCATATTTTGCGAGGTTTCCATATAGAATTGGTTAATCCGCGTAAATTCTTGGCTCGAACTACCACCTGTCATATCCTTGGCAGAGTAGATATCTGTAAAAGGTGTCGCCCAAGCATAGATCAAATCAGCCGGGGTCGCTTCTTTCACTGCCACGGTTACAAAGTCATAGGATCCTGACTTGGTATCCGCTTTTCCATCGACTGTCATGACCGATCGAATGTCTTCTGCCGTTCCTGGCATCTCAATATAATAGGGAAGACGAATCACAAAGGCAGCTAGCAAGAGGAACAAGAAAAGAACGCCTGCAATCGGCCATCGGTATTCTTTCAATCGTCCTTTTTTCTTTTTTGTAGGCAAGCTTGGTTTATTCGCTTGTGTCATCTTTGATTTCCTCCATTACACTATTTGGTACATAAGGTGAGATATCCTGCTGAAAAGCCAGCAACTCTCGAATACGTGTTGAACTAATGGCCTGGTAAGGAGGCTGGGCATAGAGATAAACCGTCTCCAATTCAGGTGCCAACTGGTGATTAAAATAATCCATATTGGCTTCGTATACCAGATCCTGTGCATTGCGCAAACCCCGGATCAAGGTGATGACCCCAAGATTGCGCGCCACTGTCACAGCCAACTCTTGAGTTGACGTCACAATTTCAACATTTTCCAAATGAGCCAAGGCCCCTTCCACCATGCGCACGCGCTGCTCAATAGAAAAGAGTCCGACTTTTTCCGGATTATAAAAAATTCCGACATAGACACGGTCAAACAAGCGACTAGCTCGCTCGATCAATTGCACATGCCCAATGGTAATCGGATCAAACGATCCTGTAAACAATCCACTTCTATCTGACATATACTGTTACCTTACTAATTCCATAGATTTTTTCTTTCCAGATTCCCACTTGTCCGATTTCCTCAGGAAGTTCTACGTGTTTATCGGTTTCGCACACAATCATGATCTCCTCTGACAAGAGATGGCGCTCGCACAAGGTTTCGATATCGCGAACAATCTCTTCCTTGGCATAAGGAGGATCCAAGAACACCAAATCAAAGGTACCCGTTAGGAGACCCAAGGCCTGCTTGGCCTCCATTTTTAGCAGTTGAAACCGTTCCTTTTCCTTGGTCATGGCAATATTGGCTGCTACAATCTCCTGCGCTCTACGATCTCTTTCTACTAGAACGGCCTCTGACATGCCTCGAGAAACGGCTTCGATAGAGAGCCCACCGCTTCCTGCATAGAGATCCAGCACTCTTCCACCATCAAAGTAAGGACCAATCATATTTAACATGGCCCCTCTGACCTTATCAGAAGTCGGCCTGGTTGTTTTTCCTTCAAGTGTTTTGAGGGGACGTCCCCCATAGGTTCCAGATACTATTTTCATAGGGACCATTATACCAAAAAAAATCAGAAAATTGCGATTTGATATGGTCAAGCGACAACTAAAAGAGGCTGGAACAAAAGTCCTAGCCTCTCAATTATTTTTGGATTGTCGAGCAAGACGCAGTGGTTGAGTGGGCTCTACTACGCTGATTTCATCAGCTTTTACAGCCCTACTCAACTGTGCGGAGGTGGGACGACGAAATCGAATTCTAACGAATTACCGATTTCTGTCCCACTCTCTTTCTTTCCTTATAGGATATTTTCATATTCATCGCGGACAGATTGAGGCCAGACACTGGTTTGGACTTCACCGATATGTTTCTTACGAAGTAAGAACATAGCCAAACGAGATTGTCCGATCCCTCCACCAATCGTGAGTGGGAAGAGACCATTTAACAAAGCCTTGTGCCACTCTAATTGGAGACGATCCTCGTCCCCTGTAATCGCAACTTGACGGCGAAGCGTATCTTCATCGACACGGATCCCCATTGAAGACAACTCAAAGGCTGAACCTAGAACGTCATTCCAGACTAGGATATCACCATTCAAGCCCTTATAGCCATTTTCAGACTCTGTTGTCCAGTCATCGTAGTCAGGTGCACGGCCATCGTGTGGTTTGCCATCTGCAAGCTCTCCACCAATCCCGATCAAGAAAACGGCTCCGAATTCTTTGGCAATGGCATTTTCACGCTCTTTTGGAGTTAAATCTGGATAGCGTTCCACCAACTCTTCTGTGTGAACGAAGGTAATTTGTTTTGGAAGAACTGACTCAATGTCATAGCGCGCTTCTACTGCTAGTTCTGTCAAACGAATCGCCTTGTAGATCTTTTCAACCGTTTCTTTAAGGTAGGCGATGTTGCGTTGACCATTTGGGATGACTTTTTCCCAGTCCCATTGGTCTACATAAACAGAGTGGATGGCATCTAGCGAATCTTCATCTGGACGAAGAGCCTTCATATGGACAAAGAGACCTTCTCCTTCGCCAAAACCAAAACGTGCCAAGGTATGGCGTTTCCATTTTGCGAGTGAATGCACGACTTCATAAGTCTCATCAGGAATTTGAAGGACCTTTACAGATACCGGATGTTCAATCCCTGAAAGGTTATCCTGCATCCCGTCTCCGACCTTACTCAAAATTGGCCCTTGGACTTCAATGATATCCAATTTATCTTTTAAATACTGCGTAAACGTCGTTTTAACAAACGAAATTTCTTTTTGTTGGTGGATAAAACTTTTTTTCATATAGTTCCTCATTTATAGACATTTTAGAATTGATTATACTCCTTTTTCAATCAAAATCAAGTCTTTTCATTCGTTTTCAACTGAATTTTTCTCTTGCAAAAAGGATTCATTTTTGATAAACTATATGTAACCTTTAAAACGTTACATAGGAGAAGCGACATGTTTGATGCAAAAAAACTAAAAGAAAGACGCCTGGAAAAAGGCTTGACCCAAGCTGATGTCTACGAGGATCTCAAGATTTCTCGCAAGACTTACTCCAGTTGGGAGAATGGCTTAGCGGAGCCACACGAAAAAAATCTCAGGAGGTTGGCCAAGCGCCTCTCCGTTAAAGAGGACTACTTTATTAACAAAGACTCCGCACTCTACACCTACCCTTTATTAACCCCACCTCATCAAAAGAAAGTCGACCAGTTGGCCAGCCAGTTATTGGAACAGCAACAAAAAGTTGTTTCCTTGACAGCTTATAAGGTTCTTTCGATTGAGCTAGCAGCCGGTTTAGGACACACCTTTTATGACAACGAAACGGACTATGAAACCGTCTATTTTGACCAAGAGATCCAGCACGATTTCGCCTCTTGGGTATCAGGTGATTCGATGGAACCTCTCTATCCCAATGGCTCTGTTGCCCTCATGAAGCAAACTGGATTTGACTACGATGGGGCGGTCTACGCCCTCATCTGGAACGGGAAGACCTATATCAAGAAAGTCTATCGGGAAGCGGAAGGCTTGCGCTTAGAATCTATCAACCCTGACTACGATGATTTATTTGCTCCCTATGAAGACGAGCCCAAAATCGTCGGCATTGTGGTCGGGCATTTTCTTCCACTCGAGGTTTAAATATGCTATTTGATTATTCACGTGAGCCTCATTCTGATATTGCTTTTGTGGATATGAAAAGTTTTTATGCTAGCTGTGAATGTGTCCGTCTGGGGCTCAACCCCTTGACGACTTCCCTTTGCGTCATGAGCCGGAGCGACAATTCTGCTGGTCTGATTTTGGCCAGCTCTCCCGTTTTCAAACAAGTCTTTGGCAAGAATAATGTGAGCCGGAGCTACGACCTGCCTTTTGATCTCAAGACCAGAAAATTCAATAGCTACGTCGCAAAAAAACAAGGATTGCCGACGGATCCAGGCTTTATTGCATCCATTGAATCCTGGGCCAAGAGGACCCTGATTGTGCCGCCACGCATGAATGCCTACATTCAGGTCAATATGGAGATTCAGAAGGTTTTTCAGGAATTTGCGGCACCCGATGATATTTTCCCTTACTCGATTGACGAAGGCTTTATCGATCTGACTTCTTCCTTAAATTATTTTATTCCAGATTCCTCCCTCTCGCGAAAGGAAAAACTGGACCTCCTTTCTGCCAGGATCCAAAAAAGAATCTGGCAGGAAACTGGAATCTACTCTACCATCGGCCTCAGCAATGCCAATCCCCTTCTTGCTAAACTAGCCTTGGACAATGAAGCCAAGCATTGCCGAAATATGCGCTCCAATTGGTCTTATGAAGATGTAGAAAGTAAGGTCTGGAAACTGCCCCAGCTCACTGATTTTTGGGGCATTGGACGTCGTACGGAAAAACGATTGCAAAAGATCGGGATCACGTCGATTGCCGAACTGGCCCAGGCTCACCCAGATCTCTTAAAGAAAGAATTCGGAGTCATGGGGCTGCAACTGTGGTTCCATGCTCATGGCATTGATGAAAGCAATGTCCACAAACCTTATCGTCCGAAATCGCGAGGCATTGGTAACTCTCAAATCTTGCCCTATGACTACCATCTACAAGCTGATATTGAACTGGTGTTTCGGGAGATGGCTGAGCAGGTGGCTATTCGCTTGCGACGGAAAAAAAAGAAGACCCAGCTGGTCTCCATTCATGCCTCCTACTCCAAAATCGAGGGGCTTCCGTCCATTCACTGCCAGCAAAAGATTGAGCCCACCCAATCCACCAAGGTTTTATCCGATACGGTTCTGCGGCTCTTTCGCTCCAAGTACGAAGGAGGCGCCATTCGCCAGATCGGTGTTTTTTATGGAGAACTTGTCGAGGAGTCTCTTCAACTCTTTTCTCTCTTTGAAGATCCAGTAGCCTTGGAAAAAGAGGAGAAACTCCAGCAGACGATTGACCGCATTCGGGACCAATTTGGCTTCGCCTCTCTTCAGAAAGGCTCCTCACTACTAGAAAACTCACGCGCCATTGCACGCAGTAAATTAACAGGCGGACATTCCGCAGGAGGCTTAGATGGATTAACATGATCGACCGTTCTTATCTCCCTTATCAATCTGCCCGCGAATTTCAAGATCGTGGCATGGCCAAATGGGCCGGCTTCTTTTTATCCGAGCACACAACTGCCCTGCATACAAAAGAAATTGACCGCAGTCAGCTCACAATTCTTCCACTTGCTGAACAGATCCAGCTCCTGGAGCAGGCCTTGCAACAACAAACGACGATCTCGATCACAATTCTAGAGGGGAATCAATTTGCAACCTACACAGGTTTGATTCACACCTTATCTGCTTCTGAGCTTCTTCTCAAAAGCGATGGCCACTACCACCGTCTCCTCGTAGACTCTATCATTTTTATTGAATCTGAGGAAACACCCTATGAAACCTATTCAGACTAAACACGAATTACAATTTGATTATTTTTCGGAGAATTACCACCAATTTGAGACGGACTTTTACAAGTGGGCCGCTACTTCTACACCGCTTGTCTTTTTAGAAGACGATATTCTCCACTCTATGGCAGCAGGCCAGCGAAACTACTTTCGTCTTCACCACACCAAAAGTCGGGATCATCGAGACCATTATTTCTATTTTAAGGTTTCCACACTCTCCCAATCACCACTGACCCGTATTTACGCTTATACAGGACATCACTTACAAAAGATAGTTCCTCATCAAACAGAGAAAAAGGATAGCTTGATCTAAGAAGCTATCCTTTTTCTTGATTTATGGGATTCACTACAGTCCTTACGAGTGATTAGAATCCATCTACGTTGGTGTAGATTTTTTGTACGTCCTCGTCGTCTTCAAGAACGCTGTAAAGTTTTTCAAATGTTTCCAAATCTTCACCTGACAACTCAACTTCTGATTGAGGAATCATTTCCAATTCTGTTACTTGGAATTCTTCGACACCTGATTCACGCAAAGCAACGATTGCTTTGTGAAGATCAGTTGGAGCAGTGTAGACTGTGATCGTTCCTTCTTCTGCTTCGACATCATCTACATCCACATCTGCTTCAAGCAAAAGCTCAAAGATGGCATCGGCATCATCACCAGCAAAGACGATAACTCCCTTGTTGTCAAAGAGGTAAGATACAGAACCTGAAG
>CABKMC010000078.1 GCA_902373455.1 uncultured Streptococcus sp. | reverse complement strand
CTTAAAAATATCTTAATGAAATATTACCAGAATGTCAAGTTTAAAGGGCTAACTGATAAAACATTGTAACTTTGTTACAGATGTGTAACACTTTGTCATATAACTGTAACATTTTTCCGAAATTCCTTGCCCCAGTAGCCTCCAACTAGTATTATTTTTAGGAAGAAAAGAAAACACTCTGTCCTTCTATATTAACTCAACACATAGATATAAATTGTTGATTTTAGGTGTTTTTGGATACAATTTTTGGCTATTTTTGTATATTTTTTCATTTTTTGAGCTTTTATGGTATAATGAGAACTGTTTAGAGCTTGTTTCATACAAGATCGAACACCATTAACTTATAAGGAGTATTTATGAAAAAATTTCTACTTACCGCTGTCTGTCTACTTGCCCTTACTGCTTGTAGCCAAGGCCAACAAGGAAAAGGAACTACTAGCGCTTCTTCCAAGCAAGAGGCCACTCAAACCCAAAAGGAGCAAGTCCAAACCAAGACCTTTGTTAGCGACCTCGGTGATCATTATCAAAACAAAATTCAAATTGGCTACAAAAAAGATGAGATTGTTTCGATGACTATCATGGGCGTTGCACCAATACCGGAAGATATGCAAAAATCAGATGTCGCTGAATTGAAAGAAGTCTACCAAGAAGAAGCTGATAAAGCAAATTCCAAACGCGGTGTTAACGGACAAGCTGGGATCAACACAAGCATCAAAATCGCTGATGATAAACAGACCTATACAAACGTTATGCATGTTGATTTTACTCAAATGAAAAAAGAAGATTTTGTGAAATTACTGGCTGATCAAGGGGAAGAAACCAACACTACCATGTTGAAATATCTTAAAGGCAAACCACAAGATCTCTTTACCTATTTCAAAGATCAAGGCCTCAAAGAAGATAAATAAAAAGAGCTCTCTGAGTCCCTTAACACCTGGTTAAGGCTCAGAAAGCTTTTTTCTTATTTGTTCAAGATTGAAAGGGTTTCAAGGAGATTGTCCGCATGCACTTCGATGGTATCTCCTGTCGCTTTGATTTTCACTTCAACGATGCCTTCAGCTGCTTTTTTACCAACTGTGACACGGATTGGAAGACCAATCAAATCACTATCGCTGAATTTGACACCAGCCCGCTCATTTCGGTCATCCACCAAGACTTCATAGCCTTTATTCACCAAGGCTTCTTCAATCCGATTAGTCAAATCAAGACTCGCTTCATCCTTGACATTGACTGGAATCAAATGCACATCAAATGGCGCCAATTCTTTAGGGAAGTTAATTCCCCAAGCGTAACGGTATTCCCCTTTTGGAGTCTTATTGACAAAGAGGCGTGCATGTTGCTCCATAACAGCTGAAAGAAGACGGCTCACACCGATCCCGTAGCAACCCATGATGATTGGAACCGCACGACCGTTTTCGTCCAAGACATCTGCTCCCATGCTAGCTGAGTAGCGTGTGCCGAGTTTGAAAATGTGACCGATTTCGATCCCACGTGCAAAGTTCAAGACCCCTTTCCCATCTGGTGAGATCTCGCCTTCCCGAACTTCACGGATATCGACGTATTCTGCGGTAAAGTCACGGCCTGGGTTGACACCAGTCAAGTGGTAGCCTGTTTCATTGGCACCTACGACTGCATTGCGACTATCTTGGACCTTGCGGTCTGCGATAATCTTAACATTTTCAGGAAGATCAACTGGACCGAGAGATCCAAAATCAGCTCCCAATAATTCTTTCACTTCCACTTCGGTTGCAGGTTCAAAGAAATCTGCTCCGAGGTGATTTTTCAACTTCACTTCATTGAGCTGGTCATTGCCAACAAGAAGGGCTACAACTGGCTCTTCATCTGCAATGTAAACCAAAGTCTTGATAGTCGCTTCTTCTGGAACATTCAAGAAGGCCGCCACTTCATCAATGGATTTGACACCTGGCGTTTCCACGCGTTTCACTTCTTCTTCTGCTACGACACGGTTACTTGGCTTGTATTCATTGGTAGCCATTTCCAAGTTGGCAGCATAGGTCGATTCACTTGAATAGGCAATGGTATCTTCACCAGAGACCATCCATTTAAGCAATTCTGCTTTGATTTCTTCTTGGACTTCTGCTGGGATCTCATCAAAGGAAGCCACCGATTTGTCTAAAACAACCCAACGGTCCAAGTCTGTACGAGCAGGTGTCACAGCCATAAACTCTTGGCTATCTTTTCCGCCCATAGCGCCACCATCGCCGATGATGGCCTTGTAGTCGATGCCACTGCGGGTGAAGATCCGTTCATAAGCCGCCTTGTATTCATCATAAGTGACAGCCAAGCTATCGTAGTTAGCATGGAAGCTATAACCGTCTTTCATGATGAACTCACGGGTCCGAAGAAGACCATTACGTGGACGTTTTTCATCGCGATATTTTGGTTGAATTTGGTAGAGATTCAATGGCAATTGTTTGTATGATTTCACTGAGTCGCGCACAATTGCGGTAAAGGTTTCTTCATGGGTTGGACCCAAGATGAAGTCAGAGCCTTCACGGTTTTTCAACTTATAGAGGTCTTCCCCGTAAGTTTCGTAACGACCAGATTCACGCCAGAGATCTGCACTCAAAAGGGCAGGAGCTAGCATTTCTACTGCTCCAATTTTTTCGAATTCTTGGCGCATGATGCCTTTTGCTTTTTCAATCACTCGATTTGCTAAGGGCAGATAAGAATAGACCCCCGCTGATACTTGGCGAACATAACCTGCACGCAACATCAAAGCATGGCTAATAACTTGGGCATCGCTTGGCATTTCGCGAAGCGTTGGAATCAACATTTTACTTTGTTTCATGGACAATATCCTTTTCTATTTCAAAAATAATTTCATAATATCATTCCAGGTGACAGCAATCATTAAAATAACCATTACAGCTACACCTGCAAGCGTCATATAGGTTTCTACTTCTTGTTTCAGTGGCTTTCTCCGGATCACCTCAATCAAATTGATCAAGATTTTTCCACCATCCAGGGCCGGAATCGGGATCAAATTGAAAATCCCAATATTAATGGAAAGCATGGCCATAAGAGATAGCACAGCTGGAATCCCTAATTGAGCAGCTTGTGAGCTGGCATTGTAGATAGCAACCGGACCACCCAGTTTATTGAGACTAAAGTGGAAAATGATATCTTTCAAGGCTCCCAGGATCCGGGTCGCTGTATTCCAGGTATCTGTAAAACCAGACAAGAGCTTATCCATAAATCCAGTCTTGATCCCATTTGTCACACCCAGATAGTAACGATTCCCTGACTTGGTTGGCTTTACTTTGACTTCTTTTTCTTGACCATCTGTCTTGACCTTCAGGGTCAATTCAGGAGCCGTCTTGCTATCCTTGGTTGCTTTTTCAACAGCGTCTGTCAACTCATCCCAGTTGCTAACGGTATCGTTGTTTACCTGAAGGATCTGAACATTGCTTTTGACACCAACCTTGGCCAGCGCCCCATCGGGTGCCACCTGAACATTGTTGCTGTAGTAGTCAATCGCACCGCCTCGCATAAAGGCTAAGAGTGAGTAGACAACAATACTGAGGATAAAGTTGTTCATAGGACCCGCAAAGTTGGTGATTAACCGTCCCCAAATGCTGGCATTCTGATACTGAACATCTCTCGGTGCAATCCGCACTTCTGTCCCATCTTCCTCAACGATGGTCGCATCATGATCGACATCATAGGTCTTTGTCTCATCGAGAACCAAGCCCGTGATTTCTAATTTATCTTCAAAGTCAAACTGGGTGACATTCATAGGAAGGGCTGTCTGATCCAGATTCTTTCCTGAAAGATTGATCCGGACGACTTTACCAGCCTCATTGAGCGTCAAGCTCACAGGAGTACCGGTCTTAATCTCCGTGGTATCCTCACCCCAGCCAGCCATACGAACATAGCCACCTAAAGGCAAAATCCGAATGGTATAAGCTGTTCCATCCTGACCAATATGGGCAAAGATCTTTGGACCCATCCCGATCGAGAATTCTCGCACCAGGATGCCCGATTTTTTCGCAAAATAGAAATGACCAAACTCATGGACGAGTACGATCACCCCAAAAATAACAATAAAGGCAATAAACTGCATCGTTCTATACGTGGTTTCCTTTCTATCTCTTCTGTCTTAGAACAAGCCCAAGAAATGCATCAAGGGAAAGACAAAAATCAAACTATCAAAACGGTCTAGAACACCGCCATGTCCTGGAATAAATTTCCCAGAATCCTTTACACCAAAGTGGCGTTTGATTGCACTCTCTACCAGGTCGCCAAACTGACCTGCAATACTAAAGAGAATGGTAAAGAAGATCATAGCTAGAAAACCATGTCCACCTGCCACCGAGCGATCCACGATCATATAGATCACAGTTACCGCAACTGCAGACAAGATTCCCCCAAGACTTCCTTCAATCGTTTTATTAGGAGAAACCGCAGGCATGAGCTTACGTTTCCCAAAGCGACTTCCTACTAAATAGGCACCGGAATCTGTCGCCCAGACAATAAAGAGTGCCAATAAGACCTTATCAATACCAGCAATTCGCGCATCCACTAATGAATGGAAACCGAGTCCCACATAGAAACTAGAAGCAATGGGGTAGACCACATCTTCATAATTATAATTCTGAGCAAGAACAGTTGTTCCCATGAGAATCAAGACAACCAACCCATAGGCAATCATATTGCCATCTGCTGGAAGGTAAGGGAGGTAGTCCTCGATCGGCAAAGTCAGGACGAAGGCCGCTAACATGGCTAGCGCTCCTTCAAAAGTCGCTGTCTCAAGCCCCTTCATCTTGAGCAATTCATGAACCCCTAGCATGGCGATCAAGCCAATCACAATCTGGAAGAATACCCCTCCAACCATTACTGTTGGAATGAAAAAGAGCAGGGCAATTCCTCCAAAAATCACACGTTTTTGTAAATCTTTCGTCATCATCTTCTCCTAAACACCACCAAATCTCCGATGGCGATGGCTATATTCTACTATGGCACTTCGTAGTGCTTCCTCTCCAAAATCTGGCCACATCACATCTGTGAAATACAACTCACTATAAGCAGCCTGCCAAGGAAGGAAATTACTCAAACGGATCTCTCCGCTGGTACGAATAATCAAATCCGGATCCCTTAGGACACGTGGCAAACTCTCAGTATAGAGAGAATCTGCGATCATCTCTTCTGTGATATCTTCTGGACTAAACTTCGCATCCAAGACTTCTTGGGCGATCTGCTTCACAGCCTGAGTGATCTCTGCACGTCCACCATAATTGAGTGCGAAATTCAGGATCAAGCCTGTATTGAGATGGGTCATCGCTTCTGCTCTTTCCAAAGCCTCCAGCGTTTCTTTTGGTAATTTCTTGGTGTCACCAATCATTTGAATCTTGACATTGTTGCGATGCAATTCGGGGACGAAACGATCATAAAATTCGACCGGCAAGTTCATGATGAACTTGACTTCATCTTCAGGGCGTGTCCAGTTTTCCGTAGAAAAGGCATAGACCGTCAAGACCTGAACCCCCATATTTTTTGCTGCAATCGTCACTTCTTGGAGAGCTTCCATCCCTGCCTTATGACCGAAGACGCGCGGTTGCATCCGCTTTTTCGCCCAGCGACCATTGCCATCCATAATGATCCCAATGTGTTTCGGGACTTCTAAAGGTATCTCGATTTTTTCTTTTTTCTTAAAACGAAACATGTTTTTCTACCTATTTCAATATTTATCGCTTCATTATACCATAAATCCCCATAAAATAGGGACTCCGGCCTCTTTTTTGAACCAGCAAGGCTTTCCTTCATCACATCGTCCTATTTGCCCACCAAAAAAGAGGCCCTTGCCTCTTCTTTGATGATTATTCTTCGATGGCTGAATCGGCATCTGAGCTAGCACCTTCTGTAGCAGTGGCTGAGATTCCTTCTGATACAGGAAGAACTGTTTTGATCGCTCCCAATTCAAAGGTCAGGTAGACACCATCAACATCCAAGACAACGGTCTTGCGGTCTGTGTCGACTTCATCGATGGTTCCGTACAAGCCACCAATCGTGATGACTTCATTTCCTTTTTGAAGTTTATTCAAACTTTCCATCCGTTTTTGGTACTGTTTCTTTTGGCTACGGCTCATGAAGTACATCAAACCGACCATAAGAACGAGCATAATTAGCAAACTTCCGCCTTGCATATGTTTCTCCTTTAATTTTCATATATGCTATACTATATCAAATTTCGCCCGTCTTTTCAAGTTTTCCCATCCTCTTCAAGCAAAATCAGAGTCCAGTCTCATAGAGGAGGCAAGTTTTGATGAAAAAGAAAAAACCACGAAAAGTGGGCTACTGACTAGTCAATCGTAATGCCATACTTTTCATGATTCTCATCATACCAATCAATCAAGGCCAAAGCCGTTTGATAGGTAATATTTTTGATTTTACTCGTTCCCTTCGTCAAAGTCGCCAAGCTCATTTTGCTGATGTTTGTTTCAGTTGCGACACGATAGCTCGTCAAGCGACCGTCAACCATCAGTTGAACAACGGCTTCCACTTTTCTGTATTCGGGAGTTGAGTAGATATCAATTGTATTGCTCATCTT
>CABKMC010000077.1 GCA_902373455.1 uncultured Streptococcus sp. | reverse complement strand
CTAGTTGAGTCATCACAAATAACGACGTTTAACATAAGTCCCCCTTATCAAATTGAGTTGGCTAATTATGACACTTAAATGGTAAATCATGACGTAAACCATGGGAAGTCATATGTTTATTATACAATAATCTTATCAAAAATGAAGGAAGCTGGGAAAATCTTCTCAGTCTTGAGTGATGAGATGAAGACATTTGCGACACTGACTATTAGTGATTTGACAAAATCATTCGATAAGCAACATTTTGCTAATAACCATATTTCCTTAGAAATAGAAGCTGCTAAAATTACAGCTTTTTTAGGACACAATGGTGCTGGTAAGTCCACCCTCTTAAATCAAATGATTGGTTTTACCAAACCTGATAAAGGAGATGTATGCTATGGAGATATTTCTTTTGTTCAAAATCGTAAACAAGCTCGCTCAATGATGAGCTATATGTCGCAACAGTATGCACCACTTGAAAAATTGACGGTGGAGCAAAACATAGAAATGCTTGGAAGAATGAGGGGATTAAACACCTTAGATTTACAAAAAGAAATGGATCAGCTCCTAATCGACTTGGAAATTAAGGAGTACCGAGCAAAACAAGGAAAGGATCTCTCAGGCGGTTTAAAGCGTCTAACTTCTTTTGCAATGGCTTTGATTGGATCTCCGACCATTATTCTTCTTGATGAGCCGACGAACGATGTCGATCCAATACGTCGTGAAAAACAGTGGCAATTATTACAGAAGTTGGCGCATAAAGGTCATACCATTATTATTGTGACACATAACTTGTTGGAAGTTGAAAAATATGCAGACAACTATGCCTTATTTAACCA
Organism: uncultured Streptococcus sp.; assembly: GCA_902373455.1. Classification (GTDB taxonomy): domain Bacteria; phylum Bacillota; class Bacilli; order Lactobacillales; family Streptococcaceae; genus Streptococcus. The sequence goes on along the minus strand of CABKMC010000077.1, from coordinate 5,780 downwards.
TGGGAAGTTAATCAAATCAGGCTCAGTTCAGCAAATAACCTATCAAAAACAGTATCAAATATCTTTTGAGTTTAGGAATGAAGATAGCTTAGCTCTATTTCATGATTATAGCATCATCAATGGTTCGATTTGCCAGATTGAAATAGAAGAGGAGGAGTTAACGAGACTGCTACCAAAACTAACACAGGAATTGGATAGAAAGAATATTTTTAATCTGTCACTTACTCAGAAAAACGTATCCATTTCAGATCTTTATAGAGAGGAGTTGACAAACTGATATGACTCAATTTTTTTACTTACTTCGTTGGAACTATCTTCGTCAAAAAGATCTATTTCTACTCTTTACGCTAGCTCAGGTTCTGTTGTCCATTTCACTTCTTTTTGGTTATCCACTGGTGATCGGTGAGATTGATACGACAGCTGCCTACTATCTCTCTTCTGGTTCAGTTCTGATAGGAATCATTTCTATTGGCTGTACGATTTCATCCCCTGTTATAGCAAATGCGAAGTCAGAAGGACATGTAGACTACGTACGAGCCCTTCCAATACCACGAATTCTGATTTCTTTAGCAGATCTTTGGATGTGGATGATTGCTATTTTACCTGGAGTGTTCATTTCTGTTATACTGGGCTATTTTCGTTTTTCTGTCCGCCTAAATGTATCTGTTCTGGCGGTTTTCATCCTATTTCTCATCTGTCTTACGATGATCAGTCTTGGATTTGCCATTGCTTATACTTTTTCTCCCAATATTGTCACGCTGATGTCTCAGTTGATTCTCATGATTGGTTTGATGTTTTCACCAATCATGTACCCTGCAAGTCGTCTTCCAGATTGGATAAACCATCTCTATCATGTTTTTCCATTTGTCCCTTCTGTCAACCTCCTACGAGCTTGTGTCTATAGTCATGGTCACGTCTCATTTTTTGACCTCACTATTCTGATCATCTGGATTTTGCTAACACAGTTACTGATCTTGAGAGTTCTTTATAAGGAAAAATAAAGGAAGGAGGATCTATGTTTTTCATCATTAAAACAGTGTTCTCTTTAAAAGGAGTTCAATTGAAGAGATTTATATATGTTTCCCTACAACAAAAATCAACATCTGCGTTCAGATGTTGATTTTTTTAATATATCTGCTAAGCCCTTTGAATCTTATTTGAAATACCAGTGGTGTTTGAGGCTGGCAAAAATTGCCTTGCTGGTGATCGTGATGATGACCAGTTTGATGAGGTCAGCAAGGATAAAGGGAGCAACGACCAAAGTAAATGCTTTTTGGAGATCGGTATGCGTGACCAGCATAAAGCCGATAGCTCCTGACACAAAGAGGAGAGCACTACTGAGGAGATTGGCCAAAAAGATAGTGACAAGGCTGGATTTAGCACTCGTGAACAGAGACGTGATCCATGCTCGGAATGGGAAGAAGAGGAGGAAACCAGCGGTAGGGCCAAGGAAATGCGAAGCACCACCAGCACCACCTGCAAATACTGGAAAACCTAAGAAGCCTAAAAGCAGGTAAAGGCAGACTGTGACAAAGGCATGGCTGGGTTTATAGATGGTCCCGATGATCCCGATCATGAGTGTCTGTAGGGTCAAAGGAATTGGACCAAATGGAAGGGTAAATTGAGATAGGACGGAGATCATAGCTACTCCAATGGAGATGAGCACTAAAGGAAAGATTTTCTTCATAACAGTTAACCTCTATTTTATTTTATGGTAACTATTCTACAATATCGGTTTCATCCTGTCAATAGTCCCAGTCGTTTTAGGTTGTTTTAAGTAAAAATTTAGGCCTGTTTAAGACTTCTAAAGTATAATCTCCTTACTTAAAGGATCGAGCTCCCTTTAAATTTTAAAAGACAAGTACTTGTACAAAAAGATAAAAGGTAAAAAGATGAATCAAAAAGAAACAAAACAAGTAGTCGAAACGCAAGAATCCAAAGAAAAAATGGTTGTCCTCAAACGAAGCCCTAAGTGGTGGATTGGAATGGCAGCAGTTGGTGGATTGTTGGTTGGTGCTGGAAGCGGCTTTGGTGTCGGAGTCATCGCCTCTCAATCTTCCAATAACCAACAATTTTCTCAACCGGTCCAAACGGGTCAGAACCAAGGATCCAATCAGCAACAAAATAGTCAAAATGGCCATGCTTCACAAGGAAACCAGCAAAATGGTGGCCCGCAGGATGGCGGCCCTCAAGGCGGTGGTCCACAAGGTGGTGGCCAAGGACAAGGCGGCCCGCAAGGTGGCGGTCCGGGTCAAATGCCACAAGAAGGCAATGGTGGCCCACAAGGGAATGGTCCAGATAATGGCATGATCCAATCTGGCGGACAAGAAGGGAACCAGGGGTCCTCTAAAAAGTCCAATAAGAAGAATTCAAAAAATAAAAACAAGACGAGTGATAGTCAAAGTAACAAAGAAAACACGACAAATTCATAGAATAAGCCTTCCTCAGGCAGGCTGAATTTGATCATCAAACCAGGTTCTAAAGTATAGGAAATGAAGGCAAGTCGTGTTATAATGGTTAAGAATAGATTAGAAAGACTCGCTCACGAAAGAGAAGAGGATACGACGATGATTAAAATTCTATTGGTCGAAGATGACCTTGGTTTGTCAAATTCAGTATTTGATTTTTTAGATGATTTTGCGGACGTCATGCAGGTCTTTGACGGAGAAGAAGGTCTTTACGAAGCAGAAAGCGGGATCTATGATTTGATTTTGCTGGACCTGATGCTTCCTGAAAAAGACGGTTTCCATGTCTTGAAAGAATTGCGTGAAAAAGGCGTGACAACCCCTGTTTTGATCATGACAGCCAAAGAAAGTCTGGATGACAAAGGACACGGATTTGAGCTGGGGGCAGACGATTACCTCACCAAACCTTTCTACCTAGAAGAACTCAAGATGCGGATTCAAGCCCTCTTGAAGCGCTCAGGAAAGGTCAATGAAAACACCCTTAATTATGGCAATTTGAAGGTCAATTTATCTACCAATTCGACTTATGTGGATGGGAAAGAAGTGGAACTTCTTGGGAAGGAATTTGATCTTTTGGTCTATTTCCTTCAAAACCAAAATGTCATCCTTCCAAAGACCCAGATCTTCGATCGTCTCTGGGGCTTTGATAGTGACACAACCATCTCAGTGGTTGAAGTCTATGTTTCAAAAATCCGTAAGAAATTAAAAGGTACTGATTTCGTTGAGAACTTGCAAACATTGCGCAGTGTGGGGTATATCTTAAAAGATGCTAACCAGAATTAAGAAAACTGTCGGGGAAGATGATTTTTCCTACTTCATCCGATATTTTGGGCTCTTTACTTTGATTTTCTCGGCCATGACCTTGATTATCATTCAGGTCATGCGCTCGAGTCTTTATACAACTGTCGATGAAAACCTCAAGACTCTCAGTCAGGATCCCTACTCACTTGTAGCGATTGCTTATCGAGACCAGCGGCAGTCAAATACCAAAGGAGATGATAATGATCATGAGATGATGATCCCAGATCATGATAAATCAGAACCTAAAGGGGATGTCACATCCAATACCACTGTTGTTTTGCTCAATAAAAAATATGAAAACTTGACAACCGGTAATGGTTTTTTAAACTTCAAGACGGTGACGTTTGGTCGAAAGCTCCTCAACAAAGTTTCCCAGCTCCAAATTACAAACAGCTATGGGAAAAAAGAAAGTTACCGGGCATATATGGCAGAGTTGAGTTTATCTGATGATGAAAGTGATAGTGACATCAAGTATGCGGTTGTCATGACCAATATCAGTCAGCTAGAGCAGACTAGTGACGAGCATGAAAGTCAAATCGCCCTCATCATGATCTGCTTCTGGGGAATCTCCTTATTCGCTAGTCTCTTCTTAGCACGTCTTAGCGTTAAGCCCCTTCTTGAGAGTATGCAAAAGCAAAAGGCTTTCGTGGAGAATGCTTCCCATGAGTTGCGGACGCCTTTAGCAGTCCTGCAAAATCGCCTCGAAACGCTTTTTAGAAAGCCTGAAGCGACCATTATGGAATCGAGTGAGAATATTGCATCCAGCTTGGATGAAGTTCGAAATATGAAGCTCTTGACCACCAACCTTCTCAATATCGCCCGAAGGGATGACGGCTTGAAGCCGGAGATGGAAGATATCGAACCAAGCTTTTTCGATCAGACCTTCTCGAATTTTGAGATCATTGCGGAAGAAAATGATAAAATCTTCCGAGGAGACAATCAGGTGTACAAAGTCATTTGTTCTGATAGAACGCTCCTCAAGCAGTTGATGACCATTCTCTATGACAATGCCTTAAAATATACCGATGAAGATGGCGAGATCCAGTTTGAAGTCCAATTGAAGGATAAAAATCTTCTTTTGAGAGTGCTGGATAATGGTCCAGGGATTCGAGATGAGGATAAGAAACGGATCTTTGATCGTTTTTACCGGGTCGACAAGGCCAGAACCCGTCAAAAAGGTGGATTTGGTTTGGGGTTATCCCTCGCTAAGCAGATCGTAGAAGCCTTTAAAGGGACCATTCAAGTCAAAGATAATAAACCAAAAGGGACCATCTTTGAAGTGAAATTATCCATTAAGACGGAAAGTCGTAAAAAAAATCGTTCATAATCTTTAAAAAATAGAAAAGAGGAAAACCTATGAGTTCAAAAATGTTGCACACTTGCCTTCGTGTGGAAAACTTAGAAAAATCAATCGCTTTTTACCAAGATGCTTTTGGTTTTGAAGAAAAACGTCGGAAAGATTTCCCAGACTACAAGTTCACGATTGTTTATTTGGCCTTGCCTGGAGATGACTATGAGTTGGAATTGACTTACAATTATGATCATGGTCCATATGTCATCGGAGATGGTTATGCTCACGTTGCTTTGAGTACTCCTGATCTAGAAGGTTTGAATGCGGAACACAAGGCTAAAGGCTATGAAGTGACGGAACCAAAAGGTCTTCCAGGAACACAACCGAATTATTATTTCGTTGTAGATCCGGATGGATATAAAGTAGAAGTCATTCGCGAAAAATAAGAGGGACTAAAAACAAGGGCCGCTGTCGGCGACGACAGTCGCCCTCTTTTTATGAAACCATTTACAAAAAAGGAATGTTTTTTCGAGAGAAATTTGCTATAATAAAGTTATGAGATTCAAACACACGAAAACTATTTTATTAATCATTACAAATCTCCTTTTACTGAGTCTTTTGTATATCGGCTATCAAAAGATTCAAAGGGTTCGTGAACAAAAAGCCTATCAGGATCAGTTTGATAAGGTCACCCAACTCGAGAAAAGCTCTGAAAAAGGGAAAGATGTTCAAGTTCAGGAAGGGATTTTAGGAACTTCTTATGTGACAGCTTATTATCCTACTAAGGATGGACAGCCTGTTGAGATTGTGAAAGAGAAGATCCAAGAAGACCTTCAGCGTCTAGGATCCGATGAGAAAACCAAAGAGCCAAAGCATTTGACCTTCTACCATAGTGAAGAAGCAGAAGCTCCTTTTGTCGGCTATCACCCTATCCAGATTAAACGGTCTGAATACCAATACAAAAAAGGGAAATTCATCAAAGATGAGACGGTGAAGTTGCCCCTCTTTTACTTGGATGATGAGAACAATCCTCTGACCCTGAGCCAGGTCTTTGCGGATCCAGATGGAGCAAAACAGATCTTTTTGGAGGAATTGCGAGGGAATCTAGACTTTCGTCAGCTGGATGAGGAGAGCATTGATCAAATGGTTGCCCACTTCTCAGAGTTGGATTTGAGCCAATGGGAATTTCAATATGAAAAAGGAATTTTCACTATTCCATTTCC
>CABKMC010000076.1 GCA_902373455.1 uncultured Streptococcus sp. | reverse complement strand
CATTAGATTAGCTAATTTATTAAAATCCTCGGTTTTTAAAGAAGTTTTTTCCAAAATATAAAAGCCATCGTTCTTTAAATCCACTTCATCAACTCTACATGTCTCTGGATTTAAAAATTCAACTTTTGCAGATATTAAATTTTTATCCGAAGAATTTAATAACTTTAATATACTGTCAACACGTTTTATATCCATTTCTCTTTTATACCGACTTTTCTTAAATGCTACAGTAGTTGTATTTATATCTAATTCTTCAGATACTTCCATCATATTACCAAATAACTTTTCTAAAAGTGTTTTGTTGCTATCGTTAATATTTGGAAACAAACTTGACAATTCAAAACCCTCATTTTTAATTTGAATCACGATTGATTTGATGCTCTCAGAAGCTTCTATCAAAGGTTTTAAACTATCTGTTTTCATAGGCTCAAATTTCACCGAATACTTTACATTAGGAACTTTACTCTTTATAAAGCTTGATAAATACTCACCTATTTGGTTAATCGAAGGCCCTAAAAACTTTCTTTCCATTAAAAAGAGATAAGATGTAGGAATAATCAAACAAACACTAGGCTCAAAAAGGTCTCCGTCAATTTGTTTAATTTCTTCTTCACCAATCTTTCCTTCATATGGTTTTTCACTACGGTATTTACCAATCCAAACTGTTCTATTTCTAGGGAGATACTCTAAACCATCCAAAGAAGAACCACTCGTCCTACTACTTGAAGGGTTTCTACTATTATTCATAAACATAGTATGCTGACTCCCTAACTTTACAGTTCTTTCTACAGGAGAAGATACTCGAATTTTATCAATTAACTTAGATAAATCATAATTTGTCTTCTCACCATTACGACACAAAAAAACATTAAAATATTGAATGTTCATTTCCATTAATCTCCAATTATTTTACAATCTCCAAATTATTATTGTTATAATTTATACGTCCTTCTATCTCAACATTTGGTACAAAAACATTGAAATTCAATTCTTCATTTTGCTCACAACTACTTCTTATATGGATACCTCTTGGAACTTTCTCCTCAGAATTACCGTATATTAAGTCAGCTCTGTATTTTACTACTGCATCTGGGGTTTTATTTTTAATTTGATATACAATATAGTTCTCAAAGTAGGTTTGATTATGCCCCCATTTAGCAGTGTGGTGATTACCCTGGTTTGACCATTTAGTTTGCTTATATATATTTTTATTATTCTTCTTACTAGTATTAAAACGAGTACCCTTAAAAAGCTGCCTACCTAAAATATGGCCAGCGTCAAATCCTGTTTCTTTGAATGGCGAAGTCCCTTTTGGACCTCTTCCTTTAACTTCTCTTATCGTTTTTAAAGATATAATGCCATTTCCCCCAGTTGGTAGATTGTCATTAGTATCAAAATTTTTCGGATATCGAATGTCTATGTTAGAAAAATATTCCTTATTAATTGAGTTATCCATAACAAATGAACCCATGCAATATTTCAACTCTTTTTCTGACTCCACTCCTAATTCTTTTAGCATTTCATCTGTAAAAAAATCAGAGAATATTTCTTCTTTTGGAAACTGACTCATAATTATCTCCTCTACCTCCCCACTCTCAGCGGTTCAATCACCTCTTCTATCAGTTGGGTATAGGCTTCTTTGATTTGCTTTTTGTAGCTAAGTGGGTTGAGGGCATCGGCTACTTCTGCTTTGTAGTCTTTGTAGCGTTGGCTCTTGGTCAGCTGGCTTTCGCCGGCTTGTTTTTTGGCCCCTTTGCGGTAGTGTTGGATATAGTAGCGCAGTTCGTCGGCTCCGATATACCAGTTTTTGGCGAAGTTAGTGATATGGCTGTCGATGACGGATTCGATCATCTGGTCCAAGACTCCGGTGATAGATTGTCCTCGGTAGCGTTCGGGCACTTCTTGGACTTGGGTCCAGAGGTTTTGGATGATCTCTGCTAGGCTTGGATTGGTCCGGTTCAGGCTCTCGATATAGCTATCCACGGTTGCGATATCCTTGTCAGTCAGGGTCTGCTCGTCATTTTCCTCCTGCTGGATCATACTCTGGATCAGCATGAGGATATAGGCATAGTTGATCTCATCGACTTGGACAGACTCAAGCTCATAGTGGATGTCCAGCTCATCTTGGCTGTCCACTTCTGGATCCCTGCTCTTGATCTCCGCCAGGATATTTTGATAGAGGCCCAGATAGGCTTCGAGCTGACTATCGCTAAGGCCAGTTTCCCGATAGATCTCTTCCTTATCATACTCCGAGTAGACGCGAATCGAGGCTTGGTACTTGTCAAAGACCTGATAGGCTTTGGCGACCTTGCGGAGCTGGGCTGTTGGAGCCTGCTCGAGGGCGACTCCTTCTTCTTCGAAGTCTGTGACTTGGCCTTTAAACTCTGCCCAGGCTTTTAAGAAGTTGCGCTTCTCTTCTTCCCAGCTTGGGGCCAGGACCTCATTTTCTCCTCCATTGGAGTAGAGCTTGAGGGCATTGTCGACGGCTTCCTTAAAGGCTTGAGGGCGCTGGAAGGTGATGATATGGCCGAAGTGCTTCTTGTCATCAAAGATCCGATTGGTCCGGCTGAAGGCCTGGATCAAGTCCTGTGGGCGCATAGGCTTGCGATCGATAAAGAGGGTAGAAAGGCAAGGGGCATCAAAACCGGTCAAGAGACGGTCGACCACGATGACCAGATCCAACTGCTCATTGCGGTAGAGGTACTTGTCCTGCTTTCTGGCTAGGCGATTGTTGACATCGCTATTAAAGCCCCGCAGATCCGCTAGGCTAAAATGTGTACCAAACTCTTGGTTGTAGTCCTCCATGACCTGCTTCATGTGGTCTTGGTAGCCGATAGACTCTTCCTCATTTTCAGACACTGAGTAGGTGATGGTGAATTTTGGAAAATCCGGTAAATGACGTTTGACCCGCTCGGAGACCTTGACCCGCTCCTTGCCAGCGAGTATGCTCTTAAGCAGATTATAGTAAGCCTGTGCTCGTGGGATGGACTTGACCGTCAAGATAGCCTCATAGCTCTTTCCGACCCCTTTAGGGATATTGAGCTGTTGCTGGCTCTTATTGAGGATGGCATCGAGGACCTCTAGCATGTGCTCCTTGTCCTCATAGGCCTGGTCTGGGATCTCTTCTTCTAGTAGATCTGAAATGATGGTATTGCGGTAGTCTACCTTAAAGCCCAGAACCGCTCCATCATGGATGGCTTCCTTGACGGTGTATTCATGTAGGCGATCGCCATACTGTTGGTGGGTGGTCTGAGCTAGGTCTCCCACTTGTTTGCGTTTGTTTTCCTTAAAGATCGGAGTTCCTGTAAAGCCGTACCAGAGAGAATTCTTGAAGTAGTCCTTGATCTCTTTTTGTGTCTGCGGCGTGACTGCCCGGTGGCACTCATCCACGACAAAGGCCACACGCAGGTCTTTGATCTTCCCAGCATCCCGCTGGTACTTCCCTTCTTCGAACTTGCGCATCATGGTCGTGATTTTCTGGATGGTCGTGACTACCACGCGCTTGTCATTGCCCCCTAGGCGCTTGACCAGCTCATGAGTATTGTCCGTCTCGTCGATATCGATGACATCATTGGCCGCATAAGAGAGGAAGGACGAAGTCGTCTGCTGGTCCAGGTCTCTGCGGTCGACGACAAAGATGGTCTTTTGGATGGCTGGGATCTGCAAGAGATTGCGTGCTACCTTGTAAGAAGTCAGGGTCTTACCTGAACCGGTCGTATGCCAGATATAGCCCGACTCTTGACGGCGAGAGGCTTCCTGCACGGCCTCGATGGCATGGATCTGGTAGGGACGCAGGAGGATGAGGGCTTTCTTGCTATCGTCGATGACCGAGTACTGCATGACCATCTGGTGGGCCCGGGGGATGGAGAGGACCTCATGAGCAAAGCTATTGAGATCGATCATGGGCTGGTTGTCCTTGTCCACCCACTTGGTCAGAAATTGCTTATTTAGCTTGCTTTCACGCGCTGCAGCGATATAGCGTGTGTCGACTTTATTAGTCACGACAAACATCTGTAAGCTGGAGTAAATGCCCCGGAACTTTCCTTCACGGTCGTACTTTTTGATCTGATGAAAGGCGTCTAGAAAGGCCACTCGTGGACTCTTGAGTTCGATATGGATGAGGGGCAGACCATTGATCAGAAGGGTCGTATCGAGCCGTCGATCTTGGTCTAGCGGATAGGCCTTGTCGCGTTCGACTTGGTTGACCACTTCATAGCTGGACTTACCAGCTGCGATATTGTCCCGCCAGATGACCGCCAAGCGGATGGTTCCTAGACTAGCATCTTCACGCTGGACTTCTACCTTGGCGATTCCATTTTCACCAGCTAGCCACTTGGCCGCTTCATAATAGCTGACAAAGTTGAGCTGGTTCTTGATCTGACGCTTTTCCTGGTCGGTCAAGGGATGGTCCGCCAGCAAGGCGACATTGTTTTGCGCGAGCTTGTCAAAGAAATTGTCCCATAACTGGTCTTCATTCTTGAGATCCTGGCGATAAGTCCACTGACTCTCTCCTGATGTCAACTGCTGGATCAACTGTTTTTCAATCTCAAGTTCTGGAGTTGCTACTGCCTTCATCCGTCTATCCTTTTCCTGTGCATAATCTCCTATTATTATAGCATGTTTGAGAAAGAAATTAACGCTTTCAAAGCATTTTGTTGGTTTTTCGCGCAAAAAAACGAACCTGGTCTGGTTCGTTCTTTCTTAGTCTAGTTGGATCCCTTTTTCTGCTAGGTTATCTAAGCATTCTTTCAGGTAACCCGCATGATGCTCGGGATAGATGGGGGTGTTCAAGCCTTCCTCTTCCAGTTCTGAATAAGCTGGGCAGGTCTTGCCTCGATAGGCCGGCTCCCACCACTCTGGGCTAACCTTGTAGCCACGAGCCGTCATCTCCTCCATAATCAGGCAGTGATAAGCATAGAGGCGATAAGGCGAGTAGTCAAAAACATAGTTGACCGTCGCGTGCTTCTTGCCCCAGCCATTGCCTCGAAGGGCGCAGCATTCCCGGTGTTGGCCTAGGAGCTGGGGACGAGGGAGTTTGGGAATCAAGTCTTGGTGCCAGAGTCTCATCTATTGACCTCCTAGTAGCGTCGAGTCTTGTAAGTAGCGATTGGGGTAGCGCTCCAATAGCGTCTGGATTCCCTTGATCAGATCTTCTTGCTGGGCTTGGCCATGCTGGTATTTCTCAAGTAGCAGCATAAAGTCCGCCTTTTCCTCTGCAGTCGCCTGCTTTTTGAAATAGCCCCAGATATGCTGAAAGGCATTGGAGACCTGGCCACGATTTTCTGGCAAGGCCAGCGCTTGCTGGATCAGGTCCTCGACGTGGCTGACCTCCACCTGGTCTCGCTTGAGGTATTCCCGGATTTCCTTGTAGATATTACTCGAACGACTGAGCACCAGGTATTTATTTTTCGCCCATAGGACTTGACAGTGATGTTTTTGCTCCACTCTTGTCTCCTTTTGATCTTCTCTATGAATAGTCCTCCCATTATACCATGGAAATGAGTGAAGTCATAAAAAAAGAAGCCAGACTTTTGTCCAGCTTTTTTAATTAATTACAAGGCTGTGATCGCTGTGATCAAACCAAAGATGATCCCTGGTGCATTAGCTGCAGCAAGTGGAATATCGCGTTCTTTTTTGAAGAGTCCGTAGTAAACCCAAAGGCTACAGTTGATGGCTGCGACAAGGGGTTGAACAAAGTTCCCTTTGTGACCTGCGAGGTTATCCATGATTTGTGGGAAGTAAGACACATACATCATAACAGACATAAAGGTCGCAACCCAACCAAGAATTTTCATTTGTTTTTCATTCATTTTGAAACTACCATTTCCTTTTCTTTTTTTAAAGTATGCACTATTCTACCTTTTGTCCTTTACAAATTCAAGTCTTTTTTTCAAATGTTACCGAACTGTAAAGTGTCACAATCTTGTGATTTTGCAGGAAGATGGATTTCTTTTCGAGAGAGTCTTCTCTCTAGTTGCCATTTTTTGACACTTTGTCTAATTCTTTTGCAAATGTGATCGTTTTCATTTTGCGTAGCATGCAAATTAATTGCATTTTCTTCCTACTTATGCTATTTTAATACACAGAGGTAAAATTTTATGAATAAACAAAAAATCAACAAAATCGTTGGCTCGATCGGTGCCTTTATTGGGATTATCGTTTTCATTGCCTACATCCCACAAATTATTGCTAATTTACAGGGAAATAAGGCCCAACCTTTCCAACCCTTGTCAGCTGCTATTTCTTGCTTGATCTGGGTCATTTATGGTTGGACAAAGGAACCTAAAAAAGACTGGATTTTGATCATTCCGAATTCGGCAGGTGTCATCCTAGGGGGATTGACTTTCCTTACATCACTTTAATAGAAATCGATCAAAGACTGAACTCTACGGGTTCAGTCTTTTTTGTGTATCCCTTTGAAAAACAAAAACAATCGCAGTCGGTTTTCGTACAAAAAAGCCCGCTATGAGCAAGCTAAAAAAATTGACAATTCTTTTCTTTGAATAACCTATGCTGGATTATTGTGCAAAAATATCCAAATAATATCTGATTATTATTAGAGTATATTGAAACTTTCCGCTGTGAGAAAAGTGCCTGAAATAATTATGTTTCAGGCACTCGGAATTATTGAGACCTTAGGCTCAATAATTAGTCATGGAAC
>CABKMC010000075.1 GCA_902373455.1 uncultured Streptococcus sp. | reverse complement strand
TCCTCAAACCAAAGAAACAACCATGACTAGCTTGGAAAGAGATATTTTAACCAATATTACTTCAGATGGCGAAACAGTCCAAGCAAAATTGAATTCGGCATATGCTCAAGGTGGTGCCAAGTTAGCCATTAAAACCATTCAGGATCTCTTGAATATCCATATTGACCGTTATGTCATGATCAATATGAAGGGATTGGTTCAATTAGTGGATAAGGTTGGTGGCATTACGGTCAACAATCCATTTGACTTTGATATCTCGATCGAGGAAAATGAGCCAGAATATACGGCTAAGATTGCACCAGGACGTCAGGAGATTAATGGGGATCAAGCCCTCGTTTATTCACGAATGCGTTATCAGGACCCAGAAGGAGACTATGGACGCCAAAAACGTCAACGTGAAGTGATCAAAAAGATTGTTGAGAAAGTATTAAGCCTCAATAGTTTGAGTCATTATAAAGGAATCATTGAGTCTGTTAGTGACAATATGCAAACCAACATTTCACTTGACAGCAACAGCCTTCTTCAATTGCTCGGCTATAAAGACGCCCTTTCAACGATTCATCAGTACCAGTTGAAAGGAGAAGATGCAACCTTAGCAGATGGTGGTAGCTACCAGATTGTCACTTCAAAACATATCTTAAAAATTCAAAATATCATCCGCAAAGCTTTAGGCAAGAAAGAAATTAAAACACTGAAAACCAATGCTTATCTATTGGATGGAGATGAAGATTTGAAGAATGCTTCTTCTCAAAATGATACGCCAGTGGCATCATCTGAGGAAGCACCTGTTTACCAAGAGTTTAACCAACTGCCAGTTGCACCATCGACTCAGGATACGGGAGTGGTGACACCTCAAAGTTCTGTCGCACCAGTAACGCCAGTTGCCCCTGCAGCTACAGAGTCGAGCAGTGTCGCACCAGCTGCGCCGTCGGAATAAGAAAAAAACGATTGAGTTTTCTCAATCGTTTTTACTTGGTTGCCAGATGTCTTGAATTTCTTTTAGAGAGGCAGTTGCTTGCTGGCTAAAGAGTTTGGTCTTGTATTGGAAATCCGTTACCAATTCTTGAAGATTGGTCTTTTGGTCTTGGATAATATCCAGATTACGTTGGATTTTTGCTAGGTTATCTTGAATGCCCTTAACCAATTGGCTGGATTCAGTCACCTCAGTTTTGATTTCTTTGCGGTTTTTAACCAGGTGGTAGCTAATGCTAGCTCCTGTTGCAAACCAAAAGAGATTTTTGAGTTTCATATGGTCTCCTCTTAGCTGTTTTTGATGGTTTCTGCGAGAACTGCTAATTGTTCAAAATTAGGTTCGTGTTCAGTAAATGAAATGGCCAGTTCATCTTGAGCGGAATAGCGAGGGATAATGTGGACATGGGTGTGAAAAACAGTTTGTCCAGAAACTTCTTCCATGTTACTGATGATATTCATTCCCTTGGCCTGGGTAGCAGCTTCTACTTTTTTAGCAACTTTAGAGACACGTGCAAATAGTTGAGCTGTGGCAGTTTCGTCCATCTCTAAGAGGTTGCGGGCGTGTTTTTTTGGAACGACTAACGTATGACCAGGAGTAACCTGAGAGATGTCCAAAAATGCGAGGACCTCCTCGTCCTCATAGACTTTGGATGAAGGAATGTCGCCAGCTATAATCTTACAAAAAATACAATCATCAACCATAAATACACCTCATTTAGACTAAATTTTGTTATAATATAAGAACATTATACCAGAAATCGGAGAAAATATGTTAGAAATCAACAAGTTGACAGGGGGCTATGTCAACATCCCTGTCCTGAAAGAGGTGAGCTTTTCGGTTCCGGATGGCCAACTGATTGGTTTGATTGGACTAAATGGAGCTGGGAAGTCAACCACGATTAATGAAATTATTGGTCTCCTGCATCCTTATGCTGGGGAGGTACGGATTGATGGTCTTAGTCTGCCAGAAGCTCCGACTGAATATCGTAAGAAAATCGGCTATATTCCAGAAACACCAAGCCTTTATGAAGAATTAACCTTGAGAGAGCATATTGAAACCGTAGCTTTGGCTTATGACTTAGATGTAGAGCAAGTCTTGGTACGCGTCCAGCCTTTGTTGGAACGCTTCCGTTTGGCTGAAAAATTAGATTGGTTCCCGACCCAGTTTTCAAAGGGGATGAAGCAGAAGGTTATGATTATTTGCGCCTATGCAGTGGATCCAAGCCTTTATATTGTCGATGAACCCTTTCTAGGATTAGATCCTGTTGCGATTGCAGATTTGATTCAGTTATTGGCAGATGAGAAGGCAAAAGGAAAATCGATTTTGATGAGTACTCACGTTCTGGATTCGGCTGAAAAGATGTGTGATGGTTTTGTGATCCTCCATAAGGGTCAGATCCGAGCAAAAGGGACCTTGGACGAGTTGCGTTCAACTTTTGGGGATGAGAAAGCAAGTTTAAATGATATCTACATGACCTTGACAGAAGAGGAAACAGCATGAAAGAGTTGATGAAAAAACGGCAACAAACGTTTCGAACTCAATGTGTAAAATATAGCCGCTATGTTCTCAATGATCATTTCGTCCTCTTTATGCTGATTTTCATAGGATTTTTGGCGGTTCAATACAGCCAATTTTTGAAAGATCTACCAAAAGATACAAGCCTGATCCGCTGGAGTCTCATGATTGGTTTGCTCCTCTTGGTTCCGATCGGCTCCATTGCGACCTACTTAGAGAAGCCCGATGCTTTATTTCTTTTGGTAAAGGAAGAGGAAGTGAAAAGTTATATCAAAGGGCAGGCCAAGAAGTCTTTTGTCTTTTGGTTTTTGATTCAAAATTTTATCCTTCTGTTATTTGTGCCTCTTCTTCTGGCAACGGGGCTGGATAAACTTGCTATTGTAGCTTATATCCTTGTCTTAGGGGTAGCTAAAGGGCTTGTCTTTAGCTGGAAAGCTAAACGTTTCTATCAGGATGGCAATCTAAATTGGATCTGGACCATTGCTCGTGAGAATGCAAGGAAACAATTGATCCTTCGCTTCTTTGCCTTGTTTACAACGGTAAAAGGTATTACTAACAGTGTCAAAAGAAGAGCCTACTTGGATGGTTTCTTAGGGCTTCTGCCCAAAACACATGGGAATACGTGGCTTCACTTATATATGCGCTCCTTCCTACGGAATGGAGATCTTTTCTCTATGACTCTCCGACTCTTGGCTCTTTCCATTCTCGCTATGGTCTTTATCCCCCAAACTCTAGTGGTGATCGTTCTTGTAGCCTTGCTCAATTATTTGATCATTTTTCAATTGTTGGGACTTTATAGCGCTTTTGATTACCAACCGTTGACCCTTCTTTTTCCAATGGAAAAAGGAAGTAAAAAGGCAGGATTGAACAAAACGCTTCGCTTGTTAATGGGGGTTGTAACAGTGATAGAAGGGGCGATTGGGCTGGTCTTTATGTCAGATAAAGTCTTGCTGATGGGCTTATTAGCTTATACACTTGCATTAACCCTGATCTACCTTCCATTTAAGATGGCGCGCTTGGTTGACGAAAGTCGTTAAAATTAGTAAAATAGATTGGAAACTTTTTACGGAGGAAAAGATGGACTCGAATGAAAAAGAGCTAAGCCTCACCCCAATTCCCGGGAAGAGTGGGAAGGCCTACATGGGGACCTACCCAGATGGTGGGCGCGTTTTTGTAAAAATGAATACGACCCCAATCCTTGCGGGTCTAGCAAAAGAACAGATTGCTCCTCAATTGTTATGGAGTCGACGTTTGCCAGATGGAAATGTGATGAGCGCCCAAGAATGGTTGAATGGGGAGATTCTTACGCCAAATGGAATGTCAAAAAAACAAGTGGTCAATATTTTAACGAGATTGCACCGTTCTAGACCTTTGATGACTCAATTAAAGAAACTTGGGTATCCGGTGGAATCTCCTTTAGAGTTGCTCAATTCTTGGAGTAACCGGTTGCCGATTGCCCTACGTCAGAACCACTACATTCAATCAGTCGTAAAGAATTTACGGAAGACAGTGCCAGCCTTTCGGGAGGATTATGCGACGATCGTCCATGGGGATGTCCGTCATAGTAACTGGATTGAGACAGAGAGCGGCTTGATTTATCTAGTCGATTGGGATTCCGTTCGTTTAACAGACCGGATGTTGGATGTGGCGCATATCTTGAGTCACTATATTCCAGATTCCAATTGGCGTGATTGGCTAGGCTATTACGGCTACAAATACAATCAAAAGGTCTTTGACAAACTCAATTGGTTTGGTCAATATTCTTTTTTGTGGCAAATTGCTAAATACTATGAAAATAATGATTTAGAAAATGTCAATCGCGAGATCTATGCTCTGCGCAATTTCCGGTTGAAATATGGAAAGGAAATATGAGAGTTAGAAATCGCAAAGGAGCGACAGAATTACTAGAAGCCAATCCACAATATGTGGTCCTAAATCCAGAAGATGCTAAGGGAAAATGGCATGGGATTTTCGGAAATGACCACCCCATCCATATTGAAGTGGGAAGTGGAAAAGGGGCCTTTATTACTGGGATGGCTAAGGCCAATCCAGCGATCAACTACATCGGAATTGATATTCAAAAATCGGTCTTAAGTTATGCTTTAGATAAGGTCTTAGAAGCTGATGTTCCTAATATTAAATTACTTTGGGTAGATGGGGATAGCTTGACTAACTATTTTGAAGATGGAGAAATTGATCAGCTCTATCTGAATTTTTCAGATCCATGGCCGAAGAAACGTCATGAGAAGCGTCGCTTGACTTATAAGACCTTCCTAGACACCTTCAAGCAAATTCTTCCAGAACATGGGGAGATTCACTTTAAAACGGACAACCGAGGTTTGTTTGAATACAGTTTGGTGAGTTTTTCGCAATATGGAATGACTTTGAAGGGAGTCTGGTTAGACCTTCATGCTAGTGACTTTGAGGGCAATGTCATGACGGAATATGAGAAGAAGTTCTCAAGTAAAGGCCAGGTCATTTACCGTGTAGAAGCACAGTTTTAGCATATTCCTTGCAATCATTGGGAAATCGTGCTATAATACATTAAATGAATAGAAAAGGAGAGGCGGGGAAATATCTTCGCCTCTTATCTATGAGGAGGTGGCAACCATCGCAACGATTGTTGACTTAGTAACAGAAGTGATTCAGCCAGCTATAAAGGAACCATTTGAATTGGTCGATGTTGAATATGGCAAAATGGGTGGTGACTACGTCTTAAGCATTTTCGTAGACAAACCAGAAGGGATCACACTGAATGATACAGCGGATTTGACAGAAATCATTAGCCCACTATTGGATCAAATCAAACCAGACCCATTTCCAGAACAGTACTTTTTAGAAGTCACCAGTCCTGGCTTGGAGAGACCTTTGAAAACCAAGGAAGCACTCGAGGGAGCTGTTGGCAAGTATGTCAATATCAGCTTGTATAAGGCTATTGAAAAGCAAAAGGTCTTTGAGGGGAACCTGGTAGGTTTTGAAGAGGATGTTTTGACTATTGAATATATGGATAAAACACGAAAGAAAACAGTGGATATTCCTTATAACCTTGTGTCCAAAGCAAGGTTGGCTGTAAAATTGTAACAGAATGAAAGAAAGGATGCCTTTATAGAAGAGGCAAGAAAAACATGAGTAAAGAAATGCTAGAAGCCTTCCGCATTTTGGAAGAAGACAAAGGGATCAAAAAAGAAGATATCATCGAAGCCGTCACAGAATCATTGCGTTCAGCTTATCGCCGTCGTTATGGACAATCAGAAAGTGCAGCGATTGAATTCAATGAAAAAACTGGAGATTTCCGTGTTTATACGGTTCGTGAAGTGGTGGATGAAGTCTTTGATAGCCGTTTAGAAATCAGCTTGAAGGATGCCTTGGCCATTAGCTCTGCTTATGAGTTGGGTGACAAGATCAAGTTTGAAGAAGCACCAGCTGAATTTGGTCGCGTAGCAGCTCAATCTGCCAAACAAACCATCATGGAAAAAATGCGGAAGCAAACGCGTACCATAACCTATAATACTTATAAAGAACATGAAAATGAAATCATGAGTGGAACGGTGGAGCGCTTTGACAATCGTTTTATCTATGTCAATCTAGGTTCGATCGAAGCACAATTGTCTAAACAAGACCAAATTCCAGGAGAAGTCTTCCAATCCCATGACCGGATCGAAGTTTTTGTCTATAAGGTAGAAGATAACCCTCGTGGCGTCAATGTCTTTGTTAGTCGTAGCCATCCTGAAATGATCAAACGTTTGATGGAACAAGAAATTCCTGAAGTTTATGATGGTACTGTTGAGATTATGAGTGTCGCGCGCGAAGCTGGAGATCGTACAAAAGTTGCGGTTCGTAGCCATAATCCAAACGTAGACGCGATTGGGACGATCGTTGGTCGTGGTGGATCGAACATTAAAAAGATTACCAGCAAATTCCACCCAGCTCGATACGATCAAAAATTAGACCGTATGGTTCCGACAGAAGAAAATATCGATGTCATCGAGTGGGTTCCAGATCCCGCTGAATTTATCTACAATGCAATCGCTCCTGCAGAAGTGGACCAAGTTATTTTTGATGATGAAGATAGCAAACATGCTCTCGTTGTGGTCCCTGATAACAAATTATCTCTTGCCATTGGTCGTCGTGGTCAAAACGTTCGTTTAGCGGCTCATTTGACTGGTTACCGCATCGATATCAAATCTGCCAGTGAGTTTGAAGAAATGGAAGCAGCTCAAGAAA
>CABKMC010000074.1 GCA_902373455.1 uncultured Streptococcus sp. | reverse complement strand
AAAATAGAAATCTCTTCGACCAGATTTATCAAAACAATCCTCTTTAAGAGCCTCGCATACAATTCCCAGTTTCTTCTTACTTATCTCAGAAATATATAGCATAGTAAATCCTGCAGGAGATTCAATTTGGTCGATTTTCTCACCTTCTAAATTATAAACCTCTAGTTCTGATGGAACGTCAAAATCGCTGGATGATCGAAATATACTGAAGATTCGCTGATATTTAGGGCTAAAGCGAAGATAATGTAAATGATGAAAACTAATCTGATGCTTCCCATTATGATTCCAATCTAGGGTTCCTTCTAGTATATTTTGTTGCCCTAACAATTTTCCTTCTAAACTAAAGTAGAAAATGATTTTGCTTACAAAGTTTTCTCCACTATAGACGATAACAATGTTCTCATCTTTATTATATTCCGCATGAATGATATCTGGTTGTTCTATCTTTATTACACAACCATCCCACTCCCATATGACCATCCGTTCACCGTAATCGATTTTCATCATCCTTCTCCTACTCTAACTCAGATAAATTCGAGATGCATTGTTTGCTCAGTCATCATGGACTGCACTTCCTCGACAAGTTTATCAATCTCGTTCTGTGTGATACGAATGTGGTTGAATGATGCCTCACAATTCTGTATACTTGACCTATATACAGTAAAACTTCCATCAATCAACAATTCTCCCTTTTGCTTTTAAAACATTACCATTTTCATAATCAAAAGTGATGATAGACCTTGGACTAGAAATTTTCATTTTCCTTCCTTTTCTTATATCCCTTTTAGACTAAACTTGCAGAGCACTCATAATCTTCTTAATTTGGTATTCCAACATGATAGAATTACCTTAAAAGACAATGTTACGTTTTCCACTATTATACCATACAAGAACTTTCCCCAAGAACCATCCTTGCATAAACCAACAAAAAAACACTGAAGATTCAGTGTTCTTTTCTATTTATGTCCCCTGCCGGAATCGAACCAGCAACTACTCCTTAGGAGGGAGTTGTTATATCCATTGAACTAAGGGGACCGATAAAAAAAGAAGCGAGATCACTCCCGCCTCCTTGTTCGTCTTAACGACGGATTTCTTTAATACGAGCTGCTTTACCTTGCAATGCACGAAGGTAGTACAATTTCGCACGACGTACTTTACCGTAACGTACAACTTCAATCTTTTCTACACGTGGAGTGTGTACTGGGAATGTACGTTCAACACCGACACCGTTAGAGATTTTACGAACAGTGTACATTTCAGTGTGTCCTTGACCTTTACGAGCGATAACAACGCCTTCAAAGATCTGGATACGTTCACGAGATCCTTCGACAACTTTCGCGTGTACACGAACAGTGTCACCAGGACGGAATGCAGGGATATCAGTACGAAGTTGACCTTCAGTCAAGCTTTGGATTAATGGATTCATTTTATTCTCCTATCTTCGTCAATCTTGAGGGACCTCCCTCAGCGGATAAACTGTATTTTTGTGCTTCCATTACGCACAGAAACTATCATATCAGATAATTTCAGGTTTGTAAAGCTCTTTTCTCTACTTTTTCGCAACTTTTTGACCAGAATAAATGCTCCACTCTTTTGGTAAGCAATAGGCGATGGCGCAAGCAATGACGAAGAATGGCAGGTTGGCATAGCCAAAGACTTCTCCTCCGATTAAGATCGGTGCGAGCAAGGTCGTCGTCGCACTGCCAAAGACACTGGCATATCCGATAGCGGCCACGACTAAGACTGGTAGACCTAACATCGGAGCAAGAAAGACTCCAAGTGTAGCTCCGATCGCAAAGAGCGGTGTCACTTCTCCTCCTTGGTATCCAGCAGAGATCGTCACTACGGTAAAGAGGAGCTTCAAGATCCAGTCATAACTCTGCGCACTGCCCTGATGAAAAGCTACATCAATCAGATTGGTTCCAAGTCCACTATAAGTGCCGACCTTGGTCAGCTGGAGGGTCAAGAGGACCAAGCTGAGTCCGGCCCCTATAAGGGCAATCCGGATATAAGGATTGGGCAAGACTTGAGCGACCGTTTTCTTCAACCAGGAAAGGCTAATTGCAAAGAGTTTCCCAGCAAGGCCAAAAGCCAGGCCAAGAATGGCAACTTTGATCAAGGTCTCTGGTGTCCAGCTCAGCGTTTCTCTTAGTGGCACAGCAAATTTCTCTAAACCAAGGGCATGAGAGGTGAAGCTAGCCACGATTGAGGCAATGAGCGCTGGATAGAGAGCCATCAACTGCAACTCCCCAACTGTCAAGACTTCAAGGGCAAAAAAGGTTGCTGCCAGTGGCGTCTGAAAGAGCCCCGCAAAACCAGCGGCCATCCCGGTCATGAGAAAAATACGCGAAGCATCCGGGATCTTGATATGACGGGCAAAACGGTGCGAAAGGGTCGCTCCGATCTGGACTGCTACACCTTCCCGACCGACCGAACCACCAAAGAGATGGCTCATCCAGGTCGTCAGCATGATCAAAGGCACCAAGACCAAGGGGATTTTCTCCTCACGCGCGTGTCCGACATCAAAGATGAGGCCCATCCCTTTTGAAGCCTTGCCACCAAAACGTTTATAGAGATAAACGATGACAAGCCCCGCTAAGGCCAGAAAAAGAATCAAGGGCCAATGCTGGCTTCGGAAATCCCCGATCAGGAGCAATCCTTGACCAAAAATCATGTCAATAGCACCGACCAAGAGACCAATGAAAAGCGCCATCCCTGTTAGGACCACATACTGTTGTGCTTTTTGCTTGATCGATAGACTAGTCACGCGCCCTCACCTCCTCTTGGAAGTTTCTCGAGCGCTTCATCATATCTTGAAACTGGGCTTGAATGGTCGCCCGATACTGCTCATCCGCCACAAGAGAGCCGACTTTCTCAAGCACCTCTCTTTCCCTTCCTTGATCGAGCACAGGTAAGCCCTGCTGCTCCTTATATTCTACAATCTGACCGACACAGACCATCCGTCTTTCCAGCAAGGCTACAATCTCTTGATCGATCTGGTCAATGTCCTTACGAATCTGATCTAAATCCATGTGTCTCCTCTTTATTTTGGATATAAATCGAGGCTTTAATCCATCGATCCAGCCTCTTTGTCATTAATTTGCTTTTGCTACAAGTTCTTCTGCAAAGGCTTCTAATTTTTCAATGTCTTCGTCTTCTGCAGACAAATCAACTTTGACACACTCAGAACCTTTTTCAGCACCAGTCGCAGCGAAGCAACGGTCGAAATCATCAACTGCTTTACAGAATTCATCGTAGAAGGTATCACCTGATCCTACCACACCGTAAAGTTTGCCTTTGAGATCAAGGCCAGCCAAATCTTCGTAGAAATCTTGGATCTCATCTGGAAGCTCTCCATCGCCGTATGTATAGGTCGCTACCACTGCGATATCCGCATCAAGGAAGTCCTCCGCATCCACAGTTGTACACTCATCCACATCTACTTCGACACCAAGATCACGGAATTTGTCCGCTACGATATCAGCAATTTCTTCAGTATTTCCAGTCATACTAGCAAAAACAATCTTCGCTACAGTCATAATTTCCTCCCAAAAGCTATTTCCCGTATTATACCACTTTTTCAAGCATTTTGCACGAAACCTTTCCCGATAAGCTGAAAGAAGGGACACGTTTCAAGAATTTGGACCGATTCAACCTAATCGCCCTCGTTTTCTTCTTGAATTGCTTTAATAGTTTTAATTTCTTCATCTAATTTCTTATCAAAATTAGCCTTATTTTTGAAGGGATACGAATAGGTGCGCCAAGTGTACCATTTGAGGCCTTCTTCACCCTTATAGTACCATTCGATTTTAGTGGGTAAGAATTCTTTGTTGTAGGTGATACGAACTTTGGAAAACTGACTATCCTTGATAGAATATCTACCTTCAAATTCTGGCGGATATTCCTCTTTCAATAATTCTTTATTTACTAAAGAATCTGGTGAGCGTGTAATTTGATAATTATTCTTTTTGATTTCATCTGGTGAAATTTTCAGATTAACTAAAATGGATGATATTTCTCTGTTAAAAGAACGTTGGTACATTTCTTTAGTTCCATAATTTCCATAACCACCATATAATTTATTCCTCTTAATAACTGCAAAATACGAATTGTACAATTCCTTATCTTTTAAATCAAATCCTACTCCAGTACTCCACTCTTTTCCCCAGTCATTTTTATCTTGTACCAAAACAAATCTCTGTTTCTGTAAAATATCATACGCACTACTGGTGGTCTTTCGGATAGAATTGACTTTGAGTATAGTCATAATAGCCAGTATTATTATCAGCACTGCCATTAAGAGATTTCTTAAATTTATTATACTCTTCCACTTTTTCTTCTTCTGACATTCCTTTTGTATTTCGTTGCCATGCTTCATAATCTTGATTTCCTTTCCTTTCTATATCCGCAAATTGACTAACATTTCCTGTCTTTTCATCTTTTTTGCTCAAATCTTTTTCATAACGGAATAACTCTTTAGCTCTAACTCGAGTAGCTGGTTCAAGAGTGCCATCTACATCAAGCATTCCATGTTTACCTTCGTAAAACTTAGTAACATCTGAATTTTGACCTGTTGAAGGGCCGTAAGTAAAAGACTCCGTATTGGCGATTTCTCTTAATTCTTCATTAGAATATTTTCCTGGATTGGAATCATAGCGACCATCTGCTAGTTTATGATTGTCATAGGCATCCCATTGACTCTCAAACTCGCCGGTGTCTATATTCACAATAAATTCCACCATCTGTGCATTGTTCAAATCTTTTCCTTTAGCTGAATTCCCCTGAGGGACTTGAACCTTCATATTATAGGGGCGTTTGAAGCCTTCTTTTGGATTAAAGCGATTATGGTAGTTAGAGCCGGTTGTGTAATCAAATTCAATATTATTTTCTTTGCCATATGCTAACAGTTTTTCGTAATCATTCGCGCCATCGTAGTGACTCCGAATATAGTAAATTGCTTGGCGATCCAAATAGTAGCGGAAGAAAAACATGTTCTATTGGTTTCATTCTAACAAAATATCTATCCAATGTAAAACCGCTTCCATAGCTCCTAATTAGTGATAAATGCTTGCTGGATGGGCCTTTCTTATGTTAAAATTGACAGAGAAAATGAGGTAATGTATGAACGTAATGAATGAAATTCTTGAAAAGATTCAAGCTTATGACACGATTATTATCCACCGTCATCAGAATCCGGATCCGGATGCGATTGGTAGCCAGGTGGGCTTGCGGGATCTCCTGCGTGCGCACTTCCCTCAAAAGCGGGTCTTGGCAACTGGCTATGATGAACCGACCTTGACTTGGCTTGCTGAAATGGATGAGGTTAAGGACGAGGATTTTGAGGGAGCTTTGGTGATTGTCTGTGATACGGCTAATACTCCTCGCATCGATGACAAGCGCTATACGAATGGTGATTTCCTGATCAAGATCGACCACCACCCAAATGACGATGCTTATGGCGATCTGCTCTGGGTCGATACTGAGTCTAGCTCTACCAGTGAGTTAATCGCACTTTTTGCTAAGGAATTGGAGCTCGAACTTCCTGTGAGTGCTGCTCGTCTCCTGTATGCTGGGATTGTCGGAGATACAGGTCGCTTCCTTTATCCTGCTACTTCAACTCGGACCTTTGAGATCGCTGCCTATCTTCGAAGCATTCCTTTTGATTTTACTGCCCTTGCTCGTCAGATGGATACGATCAATCTCAAGACGGCTAAGCTTCAAGGCTATGTCTACGACCATCTCGAGATCGATGAACATGGCGCTGCGCGTGTGACCTTGACACAAGAGCTCTTGAAGAAATTTGATCTACGTGATTCTGAGACTGCTGCGATTGTTGGAGCTCCTGGACGCATCGATACCGTGTCTGTTTGGGCTATCTTTGTTGAACAGACTGACGGTCACTTCCGTGTCCGGATGCGTAGCAAACGAAAAGTGATTAATGAGATTGCCAAACGTCATAATGGTGGTGGCCATCCACTAGCTAGTGGAGCTAACTCCTACTCCCTCGAAGAAAACGACCAAATCTACAAAGAGCTACAAGAAGTGGCACGCACAAACGAAGGCTGAGAACGGTTTCTCAGCCTTTTTATCTTGGTCATGGGGTTTTCATTTGATCTTTCTTATGGTAAAATAAAGCTAATAAAATTTTTAAGGAGACTTATTATGGAAAAAAATCGTTTGTTTATCATTATCTCTGCTGCGGTAGCGATTCTTAGCTCTTTCTTGCCATGGGCAAGCCTGAATGTTGGTGCCTTTGGTTCATACAGCTGGAATGGCCTTCGCGGAGATGGATGGTTCGTTATTATCTTCGCAGTCGTTGCGATTGTCCTTGCTTGCTTGAACGATGTGAAATCTTCACTACCAAAAGGTTTTGCAATTGGTGTTATCGTATCAGGGGCTCTCTCAACTATCGTAACATTGATCGATCTATTTGGTGTAAACAAATATGCTGTTGACTTCAATGGTTATGGCGTTTCAATTGGCTTTGGTTTGATCCTTGCTTTGATCGCATCAATCGCTATTGTTGTAACTGGTCTCTTGGCGATGTCAGGTGGTAAAATCACTAAAGGAACATTCGAAGAACTTGCTGAATCTGGTAAAGGATTTGCACAAACAGTTGGACGGGTGACAACTACTACAGTTAAAACTGCAGTAGATGAAATCAAAAAAGAATCACACGAACACACTGAAGGAAAAGCTGATCAACCAGTTGAAGCACCAAAAGATCCAAATCAATCTGAACAATAATAAGATTATCATCACCTTAGCATAGCTAGG
>CABKMC010000073.1 GCA_902373455.1 uncultured Streptococcus sp. | reverse complement strand
ACTGGACTTGCCTCTGTGAAGGTTGATCCCTCAAAGACCTGCGTTTGCTCAGTAGCAAGTGGAGCCGTATACTCTTGAGTAGGCTGTTGAGGGACATATTCCTGTGTTTCTTCAGTTGAATCTGGGTTAACAAATTCTGCTTCAGGCACAGGTCCTACAAAAAACTCAAAGTTCTGACTTTTGGCAGCGGTAAATTCTTCTGCACTTGGCTTGCGTCCATAGGTTTCTTCAAAATGTTGCAACCAAGCCTGACGAGCTGCCAGAAGTGGATCAACATTCTTCACTTCTTCAACTGGTTCAACCACTGGTTCCTCGACAGGAGCGACTTCTTCTGCTGGGACATTTCCTGCGATAGACTGAATTTGTTTCAAATCAAATCCACAGGCTTTCCCAGCCATAAACTCTTCCGGTGACGGTTTGCGACCGATCACTTTTTCAAATAATTCAACCCATTTCTTTTGCATGGATCTCTTCTCCCTCATTATAAAATAGGGAAAGTGGGTCCCCCCACCTTCCATTTTGTGATATTGTTAGAATCCAAAGTTAGAGAAATTTGGAGCACTTGGAATAAATCCAGTAGCTACTTGTTCTAAAATACGAGCATTTACATAAAGAACAAAGATGGCAATGAGAAGCAAGACTACAGATGATGCTACAAGAAGCAAGAATTTGTCTGCTTTAAAGCTCGTCTTGTTCAATCCTTGATGAACCACATAGCATGTTCCAACAAAGAACAAGAAGAAAATAAGGAAGTTTACAAAGCCATAAAATTCATAAACTTTTACAAGACCTACTAAGAAAGCGAGAAGGGCAAGTGGCAAAGTGTAAACAGACAAACGTCCAAATTCTTCAAATGAACGACCGTAACTATATTCCTTATCTTGAAGAACCACACGGCGAACAAAGAATCCAGCTACTTGGAAAGCGTAAATGCTAAAGAAGAGGGAAATCAATGTCAACATAAAGGCACGGAAATCCATTCCATAACCACCTGTAAACCCACTAGCTGTGAAGAAGGTCCCCAAGGTCAAGACAAAGGCAGTCAAGACATACAGTAAAATTCCGTTAAGAGCTTTTGGATTTTCTACAGCTGTTGGACGTTTCAAAGCTGAAAGAAACCAATTCCAATAACCACCAACGGCAACACCAAATTGACTTGGTTGGGCAGGATAAGCTTGTCCTGTTTGTCCTTGGAAAGGAGCTTGTTGATAAGATGCTTGAGTTGGTTGTTGGTAAGCCTGTTGTGGAGCTTGTTGGAAAGCAGGACCATTCCCTGGAGCAGGCTGAGGTGTAGGCTCTTGAACTGGAGCTGCTACAAATTCTGGTGCTTCTGGAGCTGCAACTGGTTCTTGTGGAGCTGCGACAAATTCTGGAGCTTGTGGAGCTGCTACTGGTTCTTCTGTAGGTGCAGCTGGTGCTGCTGGCGCTGCTGGTGCTGCAGGAGCTGCTGGCGCTGCTGGCGCTGCTGGTGCTGCAACAAACTCTGGAGCTTCTGGAGCTGCAACTGGTTCTTCCACAGGTGCAGTTGGTGCTGCGACAAACTCTGGGGCTTGTGGCGCTGCAACTGGTTCTTCCACAGGTGCAGTTGGTGCTGCAACAAACTCTGGAGCTTGTGGTACTTCTGGAACTACTACTTCTTCTTGAAATTCTCCTGCAGCAAGTGCTTGAGCAATTTCTTCTGCACTAGCAGAACGACCATTTACGGCTTCAAAATAATCCAGCCAATCTTGTTTTGACATATTTAATCTCCTTAACTATTGTTCATACTAGGGTATTATACAAAATTTCTGAACCATTTTCAATGAAAGACTGGAAAATCCCTGTAATATCTTTTGAAAAACATACAAATTCTATACATTTCTAGAAATTAGTAAAGAAAACGACCTCTTTTCAGAGGTCGTTTTTTAGGATTCAAATGCATCCATGCCACCTTGGACGTTGGTCACATCATAGCCTTGCTCTTCCAGAAATTGGCAAGCACGTGCTGAGCGTCGACCAGACTTGCAGATGACATAATAAGGCTGATCCTTCTCCAATTCCTGGTAGTGATCTGCTAACTCAGATAGGGGAAGAAGACGAACTCCGTCTAAGTGAAGGGCATCATATTCCTCCTGCTCGCGTACATCAAGAACGTCTATGTTACCTTTTTGATAAGCTTGGTAAAAGTTTGAAAATGGAATTTCTTTCATGATTTCTCCTGTAAGATATGTTATGGAATGGTAAGGATTTCATAGTTAAAGCTAATAGACTCTAAAAATCGGAACAAGTCTTGGGTTTTAATAAAGATCGTCTTTTCATTGGTATTGGGATGGAAGGTCATGATCTCCTCTGACACAATGTCTTTATCGAAATAGACTCGAATATCTTTTTCTTCATTGTTTAATAAACCAAAGGGAGAAACCGTACCTGGCGGTAATTGCATTTTTTCAGCTAAAGAATCTGCTGAAGCCATGCGGATCCGGTTAGCTTCCACTTGCTCTTTGAAATCATCCATATCCAATGGTTTCTTGTCGTCCATGATGAGAAGATAGAATTGGGTTTTCTTCTTGTTGGTCAAAAACATGGACTTGGTCCGCACACCTTCTAAGCCTTCAATGTAAGAATCGGCCTGCTCAGTCGTGAATGCAGGTGGGTGTTCCACTACATCAAATTCGATCCCAAGTTCTTCTAATTTGTCTTTAACTTGTTGGTATGCATCCATCTTCGATCTCCTTTATTTTTGAATGATCTCTTGTACCAATGATTGCAATTCTGGCACCACCTCTGCCTCAAACCAAGGATTCTTAGCCATCCAGATTTGATTTCGAGGGGAAGGATGAACTAGTGGAAAATAGGTTGGTAAATAGTTCTTAAAATGCTGAACCCGTTCGGTTACCTTGCCACTCACCTTTTCATGAAGGTAGTAAGCTTGGGCATATTGTCCAATCAAGAGGGTCAACTCAATATCCGGACACTCCTTGAGAAGTTGAGGATGCCACTTTTCCGCAAAACCTTTGCGAGGGGGAAGGTCACCAGATTTTCCATGCCCTGGGAAATAAAAGTCCATGGGAATAACTGCAAACAAACCAGAATTGTAAAAGGTGTCTTCGTCAACTCCTAACCATTCGCGCAAGCGGTCACCACTCTTATCCTTCCAATAGAGTCCCGCTTCCTGAGTCTTGAGACCAGGAGCTTGTCCGATAATATTGATACGAGCAGTTTTTGGAGCTGCAAAGAGTGGCTCAATCCCTCTATCCGTATAAGCTTTATTTTGAGGGTCTGCCATAATGGCTTGTTTAATAGTTTCAATCCTTGACATAAGTCCTCCTTCTATGGAAAAACTCAGCCAGAAAACCTGGCCGAGTAGTGGATTATTTGATTAATTCGTAGATGGCTTCTGCGTAAATAGCTGCTGCACGATAGAGATCTTCAACATCTGCGAATTCATTAGCTTGGTGCATGGTATTGACATAATCTGGGAACATAGCTCCAAAGGCAACACCACGTTTCAAGAGGCGACCAAAGGTACCACCACCGATCACTTGTTCGTGTCCTTTGAGACCAGTTTGTTTTTCATAAACACGCAAGAGAGTGGATACCAATTCATCATCCATCGGAACATAGTGAGGTGTGTGACCATGGGCTGACAAACTCACTGTAGCCACTCCATCGATCTTTTCAAGGATGGCTTTGATGGTTTCAGGATCTGTTCCTTGAGGGTAACGAATATTGAGGGCAATGGTATTGTCTGCTTGGCTTTCATCAAAATGGAAGACACCTGCATTCATACTCAATGGTCCCATTTTGGCATCTGTATGGGCAATACCTAATTTTTCGCCGGCAAAATCTTCGTGAAGAAGCGAAGTTGTCACATGAAGATAAGCCTTAGCAGCGCCACCAAAATCAAATTGGTTCAACAAGAGAGCCAAGTAGGTCGCACCATTAATTCCATCTTCAGGAGTTGATCCATGAGCAGATTTCCCGATAATCGTAACGGTATAGGTTTCTTCATCAACAGTTGAGATTTCATACTTGAGCTGGTGTTCCTTGGCAAAAGCATCTAAGAGGCCAGCAAGATCTGGAAGTTGACCAGAAACGACTGCAGTCGCTGACTCTGGTACCATGTTTTCACGAAGGCCACCTGTAAAGCTATGAAGATGGGCACTTCCTGTGTTGTCATTTCCAAAATGAAGGTACTCAGTGATGTTTCCTTTTTCCCCATTGATGATTGGGAATTCCGCATCTGGTGAGAAGCCAAAATCTGGCTCAGGAAGTCCGACATGTTTGAAATAGTAATCCATGTCGCCCCATCCTGATTCTTCATCCGTACCGACAACAAAGCGCACGCGCTTAGAAACAGGGAGTCCTAGGTCTTTAATGATCTTCAAACCATAGTAGCAGGCCATTGTAGGCCCTTTATCATCAGACGAACCACGCGCATAGAGCTTGCCATCGATAATTTCTGGTTTGTAGGGATCCGTCTTCCAGCCACTACCTGCAGGCACGACGTCCATATGGGCAAAGATCCCAAGCTCTTCTTCTCCTTCACCAAAAGTAAAATGACCGGCATAATTGTCGACATTCTTGGTTTCATAGCCATCACGTTTGGCAATTTCCAAGAATTTTTCAAGAGCTTTTACAGGACCAGGTCCAAAAGGATGCCCTGCATCTGCCTTGCTGTCATCGCGTTCAGAATTGATTTCCAAGAGGCTGTATAAGTCAGCCATCATCTCATCGCGACGTTTTTCTACTTCTGCTTTAAAGTCAACTGTTGTCATGAATTCCTCCTCAATCTTCTATTTGCTAATTGGCTTAGCGTTTGTCAATGATTTCGTCCACTGGTAAGCGATAGCTTGGCTCTACTTTTTCAGCCGCATACCCAACCGTAATCAAGACTTCCGGACGGAAACGCTCTTCGATGTCCAATACTTCATTGATTTTTGATTTATCAAATCCCAAGATAATATTGGTTCCAATGCCTTGGTCCGTCAAAGCAAGTACCAAGTTCATGGCCACAAGACCAGCATTCAAAGCCAAGTAATCACTTGTTTGTTGGGCATCATAGCGTGCAAATTCAGCAGGAAGATTTTGCATAAAGTATTGCAACTGCTCGTCTGTGAAGTTTTTCACCCCACCGACACGTGCAATCTTACGAGCACGTTTTTGCAAATCAGTATCTGTAAAGAGGGCGATGGTCACAGGTGCTTCCATGACTTGATCGTAGTTTGCACCATAGGCTAATTTTGCCAATTCCGCGTTTTTTTGACGAACGACCACAAATTTCCAAGGCTGGCTATTGTGGGCACTAGGGGCCAAGGTTGCGATTTCAATGGCAGTCCGTACATCCTTTGGATCGACCGGTTGGTCAGTGAAATGCTTGATCGCATGGCGTTTTTTATTGAGCTCTAGAAATTTCATAAGCTTCTTCCTTTTCTATTTCTGTTACCTCTATTTTAACACAAAATGAAAGAGCTTGCAGGGTTTTACAGCCTAAGATTGTGAAAAAAGAAGCAGACATTTTGAAGATCCGCTTCTTTGTTATAGGTTGAATACATAAGAGACCCATCTATGATTCATTAGAAAGATTGAAATAGGCAGCTACTTCCTTGGCATAGTTGTATTTCTCATTTAAGCTAGCTAGCAACTCACTATTATGGCCCCGATAGTTATCCTCGCGTCTCAATTCTTCGTACATCTCAATAAAGGGGAGGCCCTTGTCCTTGGCATCTTGGAGCTCTGCTTCATAGTCATAGGCCACCTTACGAAATTGCAGGTTGGTCACCCCATCTGCTTCGACATCGATTAGCGCATACTGAGCTCTGTGGTTTTGAATTGGTTCCCAGTCAAAATAAGGCATGCCAATAGTCCCCGGATTGAGGATCTGCTGACCCTGGCTGCCATAGCGAAGCAACTGCTTGTGGACATGACCGTAGATCGCCAGATCCGTCTGGTCATCCAGCAATTGGTCAAAGTTCTCCGTCGCATTAGCTGGACGCAAATCCCCACCATAATTCTTTTCTGGCAAATTGTGGGTCAGTGAAAAGCGAATGCCATTGACCTCCTTCTTCTCTACCAATGGAAGGGATCGAAGCCAATCAATTCGCTTAGGATCCAGTCCTTCCATAAGGTACTGAGTGAGGCGAAGGAGTTGGATCTCCTGCGGATCCTCAAGTCCGTACTCGCCATCCAAGGCTTCTAAGAGACAATCGTCCCAATTTCCCCGAACAGCCGCTGTGATCGGAATCGCATCCAGCAATTCAAAAAGGTCCTCTCTTCCAGGCCCCGGTAGCAAAATATCTCCCAAAAGCCAGTATTCCGTTGCGCCTAGAGCACGCGCATCCGCAATCACTGCCTCCAGGGCTGTCGTATCTCCGTGTATATCAGATAAAATGGCGATTCGATGGTTCATATCTACTCCTTTATGGATTGAAAAATCTGTGTGCCTTAAGTATAACAAAAACGAGCAAAAATAAAAAATGTGATCACACTTGGATATCACATTTTAAACGACCAGTCATCATTTGATTTCAAAACCATAAAAATATTTTCTTCCTTCGACCCAGTCTCGCTTGGAAACATCTTCAATGTAATCAATCATATTATCGATATCTTTTCTTTAAATTGTTTCGTTAACTTTTACTGGAACCCTTTTACCAGTAAATGTAGAAAGGAGAGCAGATTGAAGGTATTTATGAAACTTACCTTCAACTTGGATACCAGTATACAATGAAGTCATGATTTCCTTAGCAAACATTCCCGGAAAGACAGGAGAGCCCTTATAGTAATAGGTATCTGGTTCTTTCTGTTCGCTTACTAACGACCATAATTCTTCAACCTCTTCTTCGGTTGCTTCCTCCGTCGATAATTTCTGATC
>CABKMC010000072.1 GCA_902373455.1 uncultured Streptococcus sp. | reverse complement strand
TCCCTGAAGAAGTTGTTCAAATTGTGACAGCATCGATTATCTTCTTCGTATGTGCCCACTACATCATCGAAAAGATGATCTCGATGCGATCAGCTAAAAAAGGAGGAGCAAACTAATGAGTATTGTAACGATTTTAAGTATTCTTGTTTCCTCTATGATTGTGTATGCGGCGCCGCTGATCTTCACAAGTATCGGAGGAGCATACTCAGAACACGCTGGGGTTGTTAACGTTGGTTTGGAAGGAATCATGGTTATGGGAGCCTTCTCAGGTATTGTCTTTAACTTGACTTTTGAGCCTAGCTTAGGGAATTTGACACCATGGTTGTCCTTGATTGTTGCTGCTGGGATTGGAGTATTCTTTTCCTTGATCCACGCGGTAGCAACTATTCATTTCCGCGCTGACCATATCGTCTCAGGTACGGTATTGAACTTGATGGCACCACCATTAGCCGTCTTTCTAGTTAAAGCTATGTACAACAAGGGGCAAACTGATAATATCAAAGTTGCCTTCGGGAAAACATCCATTCCGGTCTTATCTAAAATTCCGGTGATTGGGGATATTTTCTTCAACAATGCCAGCATCATCGGCTGGGTTGCAATTCTCTTCTCATTCTTTGCTTGGTTCGTCATGTTCAAGACAAAATTTGGTTTGCGTCTTCGTTCAGTTGGTGAACACCCACAAGCAGCAGATACATTGGGAATCAATGTTTATAAAATGCGCTACTTAGGAGTCATGATCTCAGGTGCCCTAGCAGGTATCGGAGGAGCCATATACGCTCAGTCAGTTTCTGTTAACTTTGCGGTAACTACTATTGTAGGTCCTGGATTTATCGCCCTTGCGGCCATGATTTTCGGGAAATGGAACCCAATCGGTGCCATGTTGGCTAGTCTCTTCTTTGGAGCTTCACAAAGTTTGGCAGTTATCGGGAATCAATTGCCTTTGCTTAAAGGTATCCCATCCATCTACTTGCAAATTGCGCCTTACGTCTTGACCATGGTTGTCTTGGCAGCCTTCTTCGGACAAGCAGTTGCACCAAAAGCAGATGGTGTTAACTACATTAAATCGAAATAATGCACAGAGAGATGCGAGGTTTCCTCGGTCTCTTTTGCTTTCTAAAGGCCCCTCTTAGTCGCAATTTCTTTGGATTTAAGGTACAATAAGAATACAACTTTTCACGTATTGGAGGAGCAGATGTTTAAGTGGATGAGACGCCTGATTGGCATGGTGATCGTTTTATTTATTTTATTAGTAATCTTGTTGGTTCCTGGATCCATCCCTGAAGGGGAGCAGCTGAGAAATGTGCAGGCAGGGAGCTCCTTGATTGTACTGGCTCAAAATGCAGTTTCAAATGCTTCTGTAAGCACTGAAGGGCTCTCAACTGAGTTGAGTCTCAATTCTGTGCAATTGAGTCAGGTCATAAAAACAAGTGCTGGATCTGCTCTTGACAATTCTGACTTTCAAAAGATGGCATTAGGAATGGATGGCAATGACCTTCACGTCAAAGTTCCGGTTTCCTTAGGGCCAGTCGAAAGCTATCTAGATTTAACCATGACCGGTCAAGTCGAAAACAATGTCATGAATTTGACTGTGACCGGTGCTAAATTAGGGAAAATGCCGATTCCAAAATCCTTAGTTCTCAACTATTTGAAGGATCAATCCAATCAAAATGGAAGTGGCTTCACGGTTAATGGTGATCAAATCACCCTTGAGATCCCTCAAGCAGGCTATAGTATCTCAAAAGCGAGAGTGGAAAATGGCAATGCTAAGGTAACCGTTAGTATATCCTTGTTTTAAGTCTTTGTAATTGGAGTTGTCATGCTTGTCTTTGAATTTTGTGCAGAGAATTTAACTTTTATTGATAAGGCGATTGCTGCTGGGGCAGGTCGCATTGAACTGTGTGACAACCTGGCAGTAGGCGGGACCACACCGAGTATAGGTGTGATCAATGAAGCAATCAAACTGACAAGAGAGAAGTCCGTGGATCTATGTGTGATCATTCGGCCCCGTGGTGGAGATTTTGTCTACACTGATCCAGAAGTCGAAGCTATGCTGACGGATATTCGTGCTGCGAAAGAAATAGGGATTACTTGTTTTGTGCTGGGTGCGCTGACGAGTGATCGAAAGTTGGACAAGAGGGTCATGCAGCTTTTACTTGCAGCCTGTGGAGAGGCAGAGGTGGTCTTTCATATGGCCTTTGATGAGTTAGCTCATACAGATCAGCTAGAAGCGATTGAGTGGCTTTCTGATCAGGGTGTAGCCCGCATTTTAACACGAGCTGGAAGTCCAGGTGACCCACTAGAGCAACGTTTTGCACACTATCATCGTTTATTAGATGCGGCTAAGGGAAAGATTCAGATCCTACCAGGTGGAGGTGTGACCCTTGACAATCGTCAGCTCTTTTTGGAGCAATTGGGTGTTTGTCAACTGCATGGCACGCGCATCGTGTTTTAAAAAAGAAACGCTCACTGCCTGAAGTAGGTTTGAAGATCCGTTATCAAGGTTGGAGACGTTGTTTCCAGCCTCTTCTAGTGCAAAAATGAATAAGGGAGAGAAAATGTTTTTAGAGCATTATTTTGACAGATACACCTTTCAGCCAGAAAAGGGATTGGCTTTTGGATTTGAAAAGAGAGGGGCAGGCTATGAGTACCAGTGTCCCGTCTTATCGGACTCTTTTCTCTTAAAGGTCCGTGTCTACGACCAGAAGATATCTTTTCAGGTCTATGATCAGGATACAGGGGACGAGTATATCCAGATCCATCAGGAACAGCTACAAGGAAATTTCGTTGGCCAAGTCAGAGAAGCTTGTCAGGAAAGTCTTGCAAGGATTCGCCAAGCTTGTTTTGAGGTAGAGAAATTTCTCTATCCTCAAGCCAAGCGTCTCATGGCCTATATCTCTCTGTACTATCAGGGAACGATTGAGTATTTGTGGGAGAGATCTCCAGAATCTGGTGCCATTCGCCACCGAGACACCCTCAAGTGGTATGGTGTCTTTATGACCATTGATTGGAAAAAACTAGATGCTGGCAAGTCTGGGAAAATAGAAGTTTTGAATGTTAAGTCTGATCAAGTAGCCCGTTTCATCCAGCAGAAGGGGATTTATCCAGCTTTTCATATGAATAAAAAATATTGGGTGAGTATCCCCTTAGATGGAACAATTGTTGATGAGGAGTTGTTTGCTCTAGTGGATAGTAGCTGGCAACTCACAAAAAAGGGGAAATAAGATGAATCTGTTGAGGAAATTATCTTGGTTTTTTAATATAGAGAAGAAGCGATACTTGATCGGGATAGGGTCCTTGATCTTGGTTAGCTTTTTAAATCTCATTCCTCCAAGAATCATGGGACTTGTGATCGATTTGATCGATAAAAGAAGGTTGACTCTGAGTCAGTTGGTCGTGAATATTGGATTTCTAGTTCTAGCAGCTCTTGCCATGTATGGACTTCGTTTTGTCTGGAGACGCTATATTTTTGGGACGGCCAATAAGTTAGCTCGGATTTTGCGTTACCGTTTGTTCAAGCACTTTACGCTCATGTCACCGTCTTTTTATCAGCGTTCTCGGACAGGGGATCTCATGGCCCATGCTACCAATGATATCAATGCGGTAACCATGTTTGCCGGTGGTGGGGTTATGTCTGCAGTGGATGCGTCTGTCACAGCCTTGGTGACCCTGGTCAGCATGTTTTTCATGATTGATTGGCGCTTAACCCTCTTGGCTATTTTGCCCCTACCGGTTATGGTGGTAGTGACGTCGGCTATTGGGCGCAAAAACCACCAAGCCTTCAAAGAAGCTCAAGAAGGCTTCTCGGAGCTCAACAACTTTGTGCAGGAATCAGTATCAGGAGTCAAGGTAACCAAATCCTTTGGTTTTCAGGCAGATGAGATTCAGGCTTTTGAAAAGACCAATCAAATGGTCTTTTCAAAGAATATGACTTCCGCCAGTTACAATGCCTTGTTTGATCCGACCACTCTTCTTTTTGTCGGTCTCTCTTATGTCTTGACCCTTTACTTCGGGGGCCTTTTCGTCCAGGAAGGAAGCTTGACAGTTGGACAAATCGTAACCTTTATCACCTATCTCAATATGCTCGTGTGGCCCCTTCAAGCCATGGGCTTCTTATTTAATATTAGTCAGAGGGCTAGCGTCTCGTATGACCGAATTGAGACACTTTTAGCAGAAACACCTGAAATCCAAGATCCAAACCATCCAGTCAGAGACATTCAGAATGGAGATTTGGAATATGACATTAAAGAATTCGCCTACGAGAAAGAGCCTGTTCTTGAAAAGGTTACTTTTCATTTAGAAAAAGGACAAACCCTTGGAATTGTGGGTCCAACTGGATCTGGAAAGACCACCTTGTTGCGTGTCTTACTCAGAGAGCGTGACTTGGAGCAGGGAGATATCTTGCTAAATGGAATCTCCATCAAAGATTATCGTTTGCAAGATCTGCGTAGTTTGATTGGCTATGTTCCTCAAGATCAGATTCTCTTTGCTATGACTATTCGCGAGAATGTTGCTTTTTCGGATCCGCAGATCAAGGAAGAAGAGTTGATAAAAGCGCTAAGAACCTGTGGGGTCTATGAGGATGTCTTGGCTATGCCAAACCAGATGGAGACTGTGCTTGGAGAGAGAGGGGTCTCTCTTTCTGGCGGGCAAAAGCAACGGATTGCCATGAGTCGAGCCTTGGTCATGAATCCTGAGATCTTGCTTCTGGATGATTCCTTATCTGCAGTAGATGCGAAGACGGAGCACCAGATCATCGAAAATATGAAGCAGGAACGCAAAGGGAAAACAACGATGATCACAGCCCATCGATTATCCGCTATCGTTCATGCGGATTTGATTCTGGTAATGGAGAATGGTCAAATCAAGGAGCACGGAAATCATGAGGAATTAATGGGTCAAAAAGGTTGGTACTATGAAACCTACCAAGCGCAACAATTATCAGAAGAAATGGAGGGAAAGCTGAATGAAAACATCTGAAGCTCGTGTGATGAAGCGGCTCTTGATTTACATGTGGCGTTACAAATGGTTAACAGCCCTAGCCTTAGCTTTTACCTTCCTGACTAGTCTTTTATTGACGGCGATCCCTCTAGCGGCACGCTGGTATATTGACCACCTAGTGGATCCAACAGAAGTAGGTTCACCGGTCATGACAGCTTTTCAGTTTCTCATTCTTTACTATGGGTTATTCATTGGGCGCGTGCTGGCGACCTACCTGAGCCAATTAACCTTTGCGCGTGTATCCAATTCCATCGTAAGAGATATCCGACTAGATATTTTCCAAAATCTGCAAAGGCTGGGCATGTCCTTTTATGACCAGACAGCAGCAGGTTCGATTGTCTCCCGTGTGACCAATGATACACAGGCCGTCGCAGATATGTTCTCCACTGTCTTTTCAAGTCTGGTTTCATCCTTTTTACTTTTTGTAGTGACCCTGGTGACCATGTTTAGCCTGGATTGGCATTTAACTATTTGGATTCTGCCTTTTCTTCCCGTCATTTGGTTTTCCATTCGACTCTATCGCAAGTTATCCAACCGCCTGGTCAAAATGACGCGTCAGAAATTATCAGATATCAATGTGAAATTATCTGAATCCATCGAAGGTATGCGAATCGTGCAGGCCTTTCGCCAAGAAAAGCGTTTGACCGATGAGTTTGAACGGATTAATGGGGAACATTTGGACTATGCCAATCGTTCTATCGATGTCAATTCCCTCTTTTTGAGACCAGCTATGACCCTTTTACAGGTCCTAGCCTATGCAGTCATTCTGACTTTTTTCGGTCTAAATTGGCAGTCTTCTGGCTTTACAGCAGGTCTTATTTATGCCTTTATCCAATACGTTAGCCAGCTTTTCCAACCCTTGATTGATGTTACCCAAAATTTCGCAACCTTGCAGACCTCTACCATCTCTGCAGGGCGTGTCTTTGAGATGATGGATCGATCTGACTATGAGCCCAAGCAAGCGGATAGTCTGAAAGAAATTGAGCGGGGAGATATACGCTTTGACCATGTATCATTTTCTTACGATGGCAAACGAGATGTCCTAAAAGATATCTCCTTTGAGGTCAAAAACGGACAAACCATCGCCTTTGTCGGTCATACTGGTTCTGGTAAATCTTCCATTGTCAATCTCTTTATGCGATTTTATGAATTTGATCGCGGACGGATCTTGATTGATGGAAAGGATATCAAGGACTACAGCCAGGAAGCCTTGCGCAAGTCTATCGGTCTAGTGCTGCAGGAAGCTTTTCTCTATCATGGAACCATTGCTTCTAATATCCGGATGTACCATGAAGATCTGACAGATGAGGAAATCCGACAAGCAGCTGCATTTGTGGATGTGGCAGACTTTATTGAGGGTCTACCTGGTGGCTATGATCATTCAGTAACAGAGCGGGGGTCTACCTTATCAACCGGTCAGCGTCAGCTTCTGGCTTTTGCTCGGACCATTGCTGCTCAGCCTAAGATCCTCATTTTGGATGAGGCTACGGCTAATATTGACCAGGAGACGGAAGAAATGATCCAAAACTCTCTGAAGAAGATGCGCCAAGGGCGGACAACCATTGCTATTGCCCATCGTCTTTCTACTATCCAAGATGCCGATTGCATCTATGTTCTCGATAAGGGAAAAATCATCGAATCAGGCAACCACGATCAGCTCATTGCTCTAGGAGGAACGTATAAGAAAATGTATGACCTCCAGGCCGGTATGATGAAATAAGGACAAACAAGGGGTAAATGCAAATTTAACCTTGTTTTTCTTGCTTGAAAGCTGTAAAATAAAGAAAAGAACAGAAAAAGGAAGCAACAATCATGTCAAACGATCTCATCCTAATGGGAGTTGTTATTGTCTTATTTGGACTTTATTTCACCCTTCAAGTAGAGCTTACTAAAGTTAGAAATCAATTCACCTATTATCTTCTAAAACCAGGTAGCATCCCCAAGGAACAAAAAGAGAAGTAC
>CABKMC010000071.1 GCA_902373455.1 uncultured Streptococcus sp. | reverse complement strand
TATTTCCTATAGGTTCATGAAAAAGGCGTTTATCAGCTGGGGAGTCAGTCAACAAATTATTTTGAAATTAGGTATATTTGCTTTCTCTATGCTTTTATCCTATCTAATGGCGGTTTGGTATGGAAAACGTGCCAAACGGACATTTGACTCGAGAATTCCTAAAGATAGCAAATCATACTGTCTTGTTTTTGAACCAAAAGGGAA
The DNA here is from genome assembly GCA_902373455.1 of uncultured Streptococcus sp. GTDB lineage: Bacteria > Bacillota > Bacilli > Lactobacillales > Streptococcaceae > Streptococcus. Next base: position 6,772 of record CABKMC010000071.1, on the reverse strand, counting down.
ACGAATGATCGATTGGTATATCACAGTAGTGGCCAATATTGTTTGTTTGAGTTTTTTTATCGGAACTAATAATGGAACTGAAGGGGCATTATTGATTGTGAATGGCCTTATATCGTGGTTCGGTTTTGTGATCATGAGAATGCCACAAATCCCAGAGTACTATAAAACCTTATCTTTGATTAAAATTGAGGAGCTTTCAAAAGAAAAATGAATGAGGAACCCCCATGTTAAAATCCAATAAGCTAATCATTTTTTTAATTTCTCTCCCCTTTCTGATGGTCATTGTTTTCTATTCTCTTAGTGAGCATCCTGGATACAGTGATGATGGGAATTTCGTCAGAAATCATGAGGCTGCTATTAAGAGTGAGATCATCGCACACTTAGCCCAGGAAAAGCAGGACATAGAATCTGTGACGCTCTTACCAAATACTGCTAGGGGCGAGTATGATAATGGTGGTGATGTGAGTGGACATTACCATATCTATTTTACAGCCTACGTCAATCATAATCGCGAGCGAACGATAAGCGTAGAACTATTCTTCCCAGATGCCAGCATCCCCCCTTTCACCTTGTTTCCTCCCAACCCTTATAAAGACAAGGGCAAAAAGATGTCCAATTGGTTGATGGGAAATATTGAAGTATCGGAAGAAGCTTCTAAATAGAAATAAGAACAAGTAATGATGAATCGAATAGTAGATGATAAGATCACTCTTATCCCTTATTATAGGAATGATGACATCTCCCTTCTTTGGTATCAAGATAGTGAGGTTTGCAAACAAGTGGATAATACTGATCAGATTTACAATCTAACAAAACTTCATAAAATGTATGATTACCTAACTTCACATGGTTCTTGCTATTATATCCAATATGAGGGAGTGTTAGTTGGAGATGTGACACTTCAAGATAATTCAGAGCTTTCTATAGTGATCAGCAAAGAGTATCAGAATTTACAGATCGGAAGACGATGTGTTTCTGAAATGATACAGTTGGCCAAAGAGAAAAAAATGGTTAAGGTAACCGCTCAAATTTATACTTTTAATACTCAAAGTCAAAGAATGTTTTTGGCTTTGGGATTTCAGAAAGTAGATGAAGAGTGGTATGAATATAAGTTGATTTAGAATAGTTGTGTATTGTTTTATATATTAAAATAATAGTCCGTGTTTTATATACTAAAGAATATTAAAGTAAAATAAACTCATTATAAAATCTAATTGAAATAGGAGAATAAATTGCCTATCTTCTATGTTTGTAACCGCTGTTTTCTGCTATAATATCACTAGATAGAAATGTGGGAGTTTCAATCATGGTTACAAAACGGTTTTTGAAAAATGTTATTGTTACGCTGGTCTCGGTTTTTATGTCCTTGGCCGTTGTTCAAGGGGCTCAAGCCCAGCAAACGGGCCTCGATTACCAGAGCCTTCATCTACTGCCTTTTAATGGCAGTAAGCAGCTTGTACTGGGGGATTTTGATCATTTAGGTCGTGCGACCTCAGCCCATATTCAGCTTCAGGACAAGGATGAGCCAAAGAAAAAAAGAGAACCACGTCTCAACTATAATCCGGTTGGCTGGCACAATTATAAGATTGCTTATGGAAACAAAGGGAAGAAGGCCTGGCTGTTCCATAGAGGGCATCTGATTGGTTATCAATTTAGTGGACTGACCGATGAAGGGAAAAATCTGGTTCCTCTAACTGCCTGGACCAATACGGGGAATTATAAAGGGACAGCGGATAGTAATGTGGAGGGCATGCTCTACTACGAGAAACGACTCGATAGCTGGCTGGCCACCCACCCCAATTATTGGCTGGATTATAAGGTAACGCCTGTCTATACGGGGGATGAATTGATCCCTCGGCAGGTGACCTTGCAATATGTAGGAATTGATCGAGATGGCAACCTTCTGCCTATCCATCTAAGTAGTCCCAAAGAGTCGGTAGATGCTTATGGGATCACCACTGTTACCTTGGATAACTACTCTAAGAATGCGACTATTGACTATCTGAAGGGGACAGCCAAGCCATCTTTAGTGCCGACGGAACCAAGTAGTCAACCACAACCAGCCAGTCCTTCTGTAGAGACGAAACCAAGTCAAGCCCCTCAACCGAGTCAGCCAGCAGTGCCTGCACAGCCAGTTCAACCTGTCCAGCCTACAGAGCCAACTCGTCAACTAGCTCCAGTTGTTTATGTGGCCAGAAATGGGAGTGCTGATGTTTATTGGTATTCTAAAGATAGCATGCCACGAAATACCAACTTTGCGAAAGTAGTTGAAATGTCAGAAGAGCAAGCGCTCAGTCTTGGAAAACGGCATACAAGTAAGGAATGAAGATCAGTTATTTTGATAATGAGAAAGCCCATTTGCTGGGCTTTTTGTGTAGGGTAAGTACTAAATAGGAGAACTAAAATGATTTAAAATATGCTATAATAATAGGACGGAGGTAGAATATGACCTTAGATGTAGATAAAGAAAAAATGATGATTATGGGTGTGATTTTTGACAACAAAAAGGTTTTTAAGAGTGTCTGGTTTGCTCTGAGCACCAATATGATTGAAGGATGGCATCCCACGGTAGAAGACGTGGAGCGACTGAGAGAAGAGGCTATTCTGGAGAGCTTAAACTAGAATGATCTATTTTTGAACCATAAATGTAGGTTTAATTTTCTGAGTGTATGAATAATTGCGTTAGTAAATTTTAAACAATACGAATAACACTTGAATTATCTAGTAAAAACTGTACAATATAATTAATAGGACCGCCCACCTCTCTTTGATGTGACAAGGCGGACATTTTGTATAAAAATATTGAAATAACTATTTAAGAATAATTCAATAAAGATCTTATAGCCCAATTGCTGGGCTTTTTGTGTGCAATACAATTATAAAAAGTGAGTGATCTAAAATTATCTCTCAGAATCTTGCAAACGTTTTTATAAAGTAGTATACTAGAAATAGTTTATGGAATCGTTTGCATAAATTGGTAAATGATGAAAAGAGAGTATAGTAGGAGACGAGACAGATGGAATTAACAGCGATTTATCACCGGCCTGATTCGGAGTACGCCTATCTTTATAAGGACGGCCAGCTTCACATTCGCATCCGGACCAAGAAAGAAGATATCAAACGAATTGTCTTGCACTATGGGGATCCCTTTATTTTTATAGAGGATCTTTATGAGGCAACTAAGGAAATGGACAAGGTGACGACAGACGACCTCTTTGATTATTGGCAAGTGTCGGTATCGGTTCGTCATGCACGGATCCAGTACCTCTTTGAATTAGAGGACACAGCGGGAGAGAAGATCTTGTACGGAGATCGAGGTGTGGCAGCCTACACCAAGAAGAACCTGGACTTTGTCATGAACGGCTTTAAGCTTCCTTTTATCCATGAGATTGATGGGTGTGCTGTTCCGGATTGGGTGGCGCAGACGGTTTGGTATCAGATTTTTCCTGAGCGCTTTGCAAATGGGAATCCAGCTATTTCGCCAAAAGGTGTTCGTCCTTGGGATGCCTCTATTGCTCCTCAAGTATTGGATTTCTTTGGTGGTGATTTGCAAGGGATCATCGATCATCTGGACTACTTGCAGGAGTTAGGGATCACAGGGCTCTATCTTTGCCCGATTTTTGAGTCTCCAAGTAACCACAAGTACGATACCATTGACTATTTTAAAATTGATCGACATTTTGGTGATAAGGAGACCTTCCGCCAGCTAGTGAAAGAGGCTCACGTGCGTGGGATGAAGATTATGCTGGATGCCGTCTTTAACCATATTGGTTATGATTCACCCCAATGGCAGGATGTGGTCAAATACGGGGAGGATTCGATTTACAAGGACTGGTTCCATATCAAAGAGTTCCCTGTCTCCTCAGAAAATCTGTGGAATAGTCGCGACTTGTCTTACCATGCTTTTGCCTTTGCGGGCTTTATGCCTAAGCTCAATACGGCTAATCCTGAGGTGAAGGCCTATCTTTTGAAGGTGGCGACTTACTGGATTGAAGAGTTTGATATTGATGCTTGGCGACTGGATGTGGCCAATGAGATCGACCATCAATTCTGGCGGGATTTCCGTAAAGCGGTCTTGGCCAAGAAGCCGGATCTCTATATCCTCGGGGAAATCTGGCATTCGTCCCAACCTTGGCTCAAGGGCGATGAGTTCCATGCGGTAATGAACTATCCCCTCTCTGAAAGTATCAAGGATTATTTCCTGCGGGGGCATAAGGAAACGCAACGCTTCATTTGGGAAATCAATAGCCAGTCCATGTACTATAGGCAACAAATCTCTGAGGTTATGTTTAACCTCTTGGACTCCCATGATACAGAGCGCATTTTGACGACGGCCGAAGGAGATCTTCAGTCTGTCAAGTCTGCTCTGGCCTTCCTCTATCTGCAACGAGGAACGCCCTGTATTTATTATGGAACGGAGCTAGCCCTCATCGGTGGTCCAGACCCAGATTGCCGCCGTGTCATGCCATGGGAGCGCGTGTCAGCGGACAATGACATGCTCAACTTTATGAAGGACTTGATCCAGCTCCGAAAAGAAGTAGCGAGCATGATTCAGTATGGTAAAGTGAGTCTGGAAGAAGTAGAGCTAGATGTAGTAGCGGTAGAATGGCAGCATGAAGGTGACATGCTCAAAGCCTACTTTAACCAGTCGAAGAAAGACGTTGTCTTAGAAAGAGGACAAGCAGATCTAATCAGGCTTGGGAGCATTTCCGATGGTCGAATGATCATTCAGCCAAATGGCTTTGTTATTTATAGGGAAGATTAGGAAGAAAGAAGACTGGAATCAAAAGATTGCAGGCTTCTTTTAATAAATAGTTTCTTTATTAGTACCCTTATATTATAATAGGAGATGAGAAAGGGGGAGACTGTGATGAAGATGTTAGCAATCAATCCTATTTTGTTTAAAAAAAGAATGATGGAATTTCTATTCGATTATCTTTTCATTCTAACTTATTTAGTTTTTCTGTTTATAGTTTCGATGCTTATTTACATCATTTTTTTTAATGGTGTCCCAGAGTTTACAGAAATTCAGTCACAGTGGCTTGTATTTTTCACCTCTATTTTGCCAATCACGCTTCTGTTCACATTTTTGGATTATGCAAAAAATGGGAGCTTGGGGAAGACAAAAGCGGGACTTGAGCTGGTCTACCAGAAAAAAACAGTTCAGGCTAGCTTGATCAGAAACACCATTAAATTTTTACCTTGGCAACTCGGTCATATGGGCACGATTCATGGCTTCTATAGTAATTTTGATGGATTATCCATTATCCTCTCTATTTCGGCGACTCTCCTCGCAGTTTTGCTACTGGCAATGACGCTGTTTAGGAAAGATAAGAGGCATCTTGGAGACCTGCTAGCCCATACGCAAGTGCAACTAAAAGAAGAATAGGGTAGAGATTGTTTATCCTATCCTTAAAGAAAAAGACAAACATAGTTAGGAAGTATCTGTATGAATGAGATCGTTGAGTTTACAAATCTTTGTATGGTAAGAGACGGCGATAGAGTTCTTGTTATTGATCGTAAAAAAGAAGATTGGCCAGGCATAACCTTTCCTGGTGGTCATGTCGAAGCGGGAGAATCATTTACGGAAGCAGTAATCCGTGAGGTGAAGGAAGAAACTGGCTTAAGGATTGCTTCTCCCCAGATTTGTGGAATGAAAGATTGGGTAGAAGACGGCATTCGTTATGTAGTTCTCTTTTATAAGACAGAAAAGTTTGAAGGAGACCTAATATCCTCTGAGGAGGGGGAAGTCTGGTGGGAGGACCTGAAAGAATTGCCAAACAGAGATCTTTCATTAGATATGGAAGACATGCTTCGTATTTTCCTTGAAGAAGACCTGTCTGAATTTTTCTACTACCAAGATGGAGAAGACTGGAAGTACGATTTAAAATAAAATTGAATGCTGATTCTGAAAAAAATAGCCTGATCCAAGTGTAATAGAGCAAAGTACCAAATTAAAAGTGATGAGTGACTTAGTCAAGAAATATGATTGGAATTGGGATAATAACTGTGTTAGATCTCACTATGATAGCATGCTTAGTCTATTAGAAACTGAGATAGAAAAAACACAAATAAGTGTGGCTTACCCTTGCTCTATTTTTCGGTTCCTATAGTTGTACTTTATCCTACATAGGTGTATAATGTGTCCTTAGATAAACAAATGAGGAATTTACTATGGAATTAAAAGATTTTACAGAAAAAGAACAAGAACAAATCAAGCAAGGATTGAGTACAGCTGAGATTTCTGATAAAGAAGCAGCGAAGAAGTTGCTTGCTCTTGTGCCGCAAGAATGGATCAAGCGTATTCCATTCTTTGTCAGAGGGCATGCGACAACAAAGACGATTGAACGCGTAGCCAAGCAATACCCTGAACTCTATGCCGTGGCGAAACGTCATGGGGATCTTCCTGAAAAAGAAGGAGAAGAGCTCCGCAAGATTATGACAGCCATCTTTGAAGAAAAGATGAACAAACACAAGATTAAATAATACTTTATGATTTTTTATCTCACAATTGAACGAGTGATTGCAGTTGAAAGATTGTAGTCGCTTTTTTATACATTGTATAATGACTTTTACATTAGTAAATAAAAATGAAGAATATTTCATGATATAATACTAATGAAAGTAGTTCAAGAGGAATGAAGGATTCCATTGGAGAAAAACAAATAAAGGTGTTCATTATGAGAAAATTTTTGACATTTTTTTTTACGATGGTTGGAATGATGGTAGTATTTGTAGCTTTTATGGTATATAGTTATGAAAGAAGTTATAA
>CABKMC010000070.1 GCA_902373455.1 uncultured Streptococcus sp. | reverse complement strand
TTAGTATCTACCAAGGTCAAAATAAAGGCATAGGCACAACTCAAGACGCCTCCAGCTGTCAGGAGAAACTTGGGCATGAGAATCATTAAGAGCATCAAAGTCATCGCCATATTTTCCATCCCTCGGATCTCCTTTTGAGAGAGGATCTTCTGTAAGAGACTGCGAACAACTGAAACAGAAAAACCTGTCAAGCCAGCATAGACCAAAGAGATTGGAAGCATCCAGATATCGACTGTTTCTTGCAAGATTCCTAGACGTAAGAGAGCTTTTCGGATCCCATTGATGAAAAAGCCGACCTGCATCCCAGACAAGGCAAACAAATGAATAATCCCTAAACTCGTGTAAAGCTGATCCATCTCCTCAAAATCCGTATCTAAATAACCAAAAAGAAGGCCGGTCATATACTGGTTCATTGGCTGTGGAAAGTGCTCCTTGCTCCAAACAATGGCTTGGCGCCTCCATTGAGATAGCCAATCGAAAACATTCCACGTTTGGATGGGAAGCGCAGATTGGATCGTTTCAATTCTAATTTGGTGATATATTCCCTGAGTCTTCAAATAAGCTCGATAGTCAAAACCTCTAAAATTTCGCTGCCCTTCTGGTTCCTCTATAACACCTTTATACGTCAACTCCAACAAGTGAGTTTGACCTTGCCACTGCTGTTTTTCTTTTTCAGATTTCAAGGTGTAAAAAACTTGGTAGGTGCTACCCTGATCTTTAGCACGAAAAGACAGGGCATCTCCATTAACCTTGATGGTATCTGGGATCAGACGTAAATGGGCTGGGGACCGACTTTCGACTTGTTTTGGATGATCCTGGGCTCGCTGAAAAACAAAGAAGACCGCAAAACAAAGAGTTGCTAAAACAAGACGCAACAAACTTGAGCGATCCTCCTTATAGTGATGAACCACTAAACATATCACCACTACTAGACCGCTGATCGAAAGCCAAGATGGTTGATAAATGCTAAAGTACAACCATAGGAGCAAAAAGGTGAGATGGACAAGCGAAAAAGGGAGCTCTTTAATCCACCGTGAAAGCATCTCTTAGTTTCTCCAGTGTTTTCTCCCCGATTCCTGAAACATTTTTAAGATCATCCACTGATCGAAAAGGGCCATTTGCGTCGCGATAGGCGATAATGTCCTGGGCTCGTTTCTGACCAATGCCTGATACCGTCTGGAGCTCTGACTCGCTCGCTCGATTTAAATGGACCTTGCCTGTTTTTTCTGCTGATGCTGACGAAGTTGCAGGACTTTCTGAACTTCCAAGTGCTGGAACATCCTCCCCTTCTTTGGCAACATAAATCACTGCTTCATCAGAGAGTTTTTGCGCCAAGTTGACCGATTGGCTATTGGCTTCGGCAGTCATTCCACCCGCCTTATGAATGGCATCGTGGACTCTGCTATCTGAGCGTAACTCATAGACACCTGGTTGTTTAACAGCCCCTTTGACATCGACCGTAATGATCTCGGGCGCATCAGACACTGAAGCAGCCGGCTTTTCTTCTTTGGAACTAGTGGTCTGCACCTTTTCTTTGCTCGAAGTTGAACGGGAAGTCTGATAGAGATCCGGTATTGTTGATGTACTCGACTGAGGTCGATGGAAAAGAAAATACCCTCCAAGTAAGAGTCCGATAGCTGTAAGTGCTAAAAAGAGCTTATATTCTTTGATTTTTTCTATGATATCCTCCATAAGAAACCTCCTCTCACTTTTATTATTCGTAAAAATAAAAAAAACTGAGAAAAACTCTCAGTTTTTTATTTGTTTTTTCGATGTTTGTCTGGATCCCATACAAAACTTGCTAGATAACTAAAGAGCAAGGTCAAGATGCCCACGACTAAGACAAGAGGAATCAAAAGGATTTTTAACAAACGAATCAAGATAAACGGTTTTGTTGGGGTGTTGATTGCTTGCGCTTCCGCATCCAAACGGTCAAACTCCTCTTGAATACGACGGGCAACTTCTGCCACTCCTTCGTCATTCATCTTTTTAATATCCGAAATATCAATCGGATGTCCAAAGTTCATATCAATGCGTTCACCCGTTGCCAACCCTTTCAAGTCTCTTGGACCAGTATATGTCACTGGCATGATACGGACCTTAGCCATTTTGGCAATGATGGCAACACCGCCTTTGACGTCTTGAGAATGACGGCTTCCACTTGGAAACATAATCAAGGAACGGTTGCTCTTTTTCAGCATATTGACAGGATACTTAATGGCTTCTGCTCCCGGATTTTCACGGTCGATCGGAAAAGCCCCACACATACGAATCCACCAGCCAAAAATACGATTGGTGAAGAGTTCTTTTTTCGCCATAAAGATAAACTGCTTTGGCTTGGTCGCAAAGGCCATATAGACTGGATCCCACCAGGTCCGGTGAGGCGATACCAATATGTAGTTCTCTTCCTGATCTGGAATATTGTCCTTATGATGGTAATGGGCATTCCCATTTAAAACCCAAAGAATAAAGGCAACAAGGCCCCGTAAATAGGTATAAAACATAGTTGTTCCTCAAATCCATTTCATTAATCTCTCAACATGATAGTCAATCATATTGAACCTTCTTTCTCATTATACCGTAACCTGATTTTGACCGCAAACTTTTTTTAGATAAAAAATGTCTCAGCGGACCTATTCTAGATAGTCTTTTTCTCAAAAAAATGATATCATATTGTCTATGGAAACGAATGAATTAAAGGGGTTATCCCTCAGTGAAGTCCGCAAGAAAATGGATCGCGGACAAACCAATGATTTTACAACGAATACAAGTACCAGTACCTGGCAAATCATCAAGCGCAACGTCTTCACCTTGTTTAATACCTTAAACTTTGTGATTGCCGTAGCCTTGGCTGCTGTACAGGCCTGGAGCAATATGATCTTTTTCGCGGTTATTTGCTTCAATGCCATTACAGGGATTATGACCGAAATGCGCGCCAAGCGGATGATTGATAAGCTCAATCTCATGAGTCGTGAGCTGGTGACTGTCATTCGAGACGGGGAAAAAGATGCGATTCCACCAGAGAAGCTTGTCCTAGGTGATCTAATGCTTCTGTCTTCGGGTGAGCAGATCCCTAGTGATGCTGAAGTCATGTCCGGTATTGCAGAAGCTAATGAGGCTATGCTGACTGGTGAGAGTGACCTGGTCTTAAAAGAAGTTGGTGATGAACTGCTTTCTGGAAGTTTTATCGCAAGTGGTCAAGTCTATGCCCGTGTCAAGCGAGTTGGGGCAAACAACTATGCCAACAAACTGATGATGGAAGCCAAAACCTTGAAGCCTATCAATTCGCGTATTCTCTATAATTTAGCGAAAATCTCTAGCTTCACTGGTAAAATTATCATCCCATTTGGCCTTGCCCTCTTCTTTGAAGCATTGTTGATCAAGATGCTACCGATCAAGGATTCTGTCGTGAATTCTTCCACAGCTCTCTTGGGAATGTTGCCAAAAGGAATTGCCCTACTGACGGTTACGTCTCTTTTGACGGCGGTTATTAAGCTCGGCATGCGCAAGGTTCTTGTTCAAGAAATGTATTCAGTGGAAACCCTGGCGCGTGTGGATACCTTGTGTCTAGATAAGACCGGGACCATCACTCAAGGAAAGATGACAGTCGAAGCTCTCCATAGCTTATCCGAGCATTTTTCTGAGGAAACGATCCAGGTCATCCTCTCTGCTTACATGCAAAATAGTGAGGACACCAATCCTACTGCTCAAGCTATTCGTAAGGCTTATGGGGAGTTGGAGCATGCTTATACTGCGGAAAACATTATTCCTTTCTCAAGTGATCGAAAATGGGGAGCTATGCATCTATCCAACCTCGGAACTGTCTTTCTCGGTGCTCCTGAAATGCTCCTTCAAGAAAATCCAACTGCTGTCGTCGAAGCACAAGGCCGTGGATCGCGCGTTCTCGTATTGGCACATAGTTCAGAACTGATCAGCATGCAGGAATTGAAACTGCCTAAAAATCTTGAAGGGATTGCCGTTATTGAGATTACGGACCCCATTCGTGAAGGGGCTTCAGATACTCTTGAGTATTTGCGCTCTCAAGGAGTGGATCTTAAAATCATATCCGGTGACAACCCTGTGACGGTGTCTTATATCGCTCAACAAGCTGGCTTCAAAAATTATGAGAACTACGTCGATTGTTCAAAAATTTCTGATGATCAATTAGTGGATCAAGCAGAGGAAACAGCCATCTTTGGACGCGTATCCCCTCACCAAAAGAAACTGCTCATTCAAACCTTGAAAGCAGCTGGTCGAACGACAGCTATGACTGGAGATGGGGTCAATGATATCCTCGCTCTTCGTGAAGCAGACTGCTCCATCGTAATGGCTGAAGGAGATCCTGCAACCCGTCAAATTGCAAATATTGTTCTTTTAAACTCTGACTTTAATGATGTTCCAGAAATTCTATTCGAAGGTCGTCGTGTGGTCAATAACATTGGACGAATCGCTCCGATTTTCTTCATCAAAACGATCTATTCCTTCCTCTTGGCTATTATCTGTATCGCCAGTGCCCTTTTCTTCAACGTCAATTATTTGCTGATTTTTCCATTCATCCCTATTCAAATCACCTTGATTGACCAATTTGTTGAAGGGTTCCCACCATTTGTGTTGACCTTTGAACGCAATATCAAACCGGTTGAAAAACACTTCTTAAGACGTTCCCTTCTGTTAGCCTTACCAAGCGCCTTGATGGTCGTCTTTAGCGTCTTGTTTATTCGCCTTTGGGGAGCAAGCCATGGTTGGTCTGCAGCCGATATGTCTACTGTATCCTACTACTTACTTGGATCCATCGGTTTCCTATCCGTTATCCGTGCTTGCCTGCCACTAAATATCTGGCGAGCCCTCCTCATCCTCTTCTCTGTTGTAGGATTCTACGCATCTGCGGTCGTATTGAAAAACTTGATCGAGATTTCACTCCTTACAGCCACTACTTTCCCAGTTTATCTGGCATTGATGGCCATCTTTACAGGAGTCTTTATCCTCACAACGATTCTACAAAAATATGAATTTGATTAAAAAAAGTTGAGAGAAAAACTCTCAACTTTTTCTGTTCTGCCCACCTTTCCCCGAGCCTCTTTTCATGCTATAATAGAGCCATGACAGATATCGAATTAAAAGACGGCGAGCGCGTCAACCAACTCTTTTCAAGTGATGTAAAAATCATACAAAATCGGGAAGTTTTTAGTTACTCCGTGGATAGCGTCCTGCTCTCGCGTTTTCCAAAATTGCCCAAGCGAGGATTGATCGTGGATCTCTGCGCTGGAAATGGAGCTGTGGGACTATTTGCAAGTACCCGAACAGAGGCTCAGATCATTGGTGTCGAAATTCAGGAACGTTTAGCGGATATGGCTACCCGCTCGATTTCCCTCAATGGCTTGAACCAGCAAATGTCCATGATCACAGATGACCTCAAGCATCTCCCCCAACATATCAAGGGGAGTAAGGTGGATATTATCCTTTGTAATCCTCCTTATTTCAAGGTAGATGAACATTCCAATCTCAATGAGAGTGAACACTACCTCTTAGCTCGGCATGAAATTACCACCAATTTAGATGAGATTTGCCATGTGGCCCAGCGGGTTCTCAAATCAAATGGTCGCTTAGCGATGGTACATCGTCCAGATCGCTTTTTAGATATCATCGAAACCATGAAGCGTTACAATCTTGCACCTAAGCGGATCCAGTTTGTCTATCCAAAAGTGACCAAAGAGGCGAATATGTTATTGATTGAGGCGATCAAGGATGGCTCACTGGATGGTTTAAAAATTCTGCCTCCTCTCTTTATTCACAATGAAGATGGCAGCTATACAGACGAGATTCATGAGGTCTACTATGGAAACTAAGGCTTACATGTATGTTTTAGAGTGTGCGGATGGCTCTCTCTACACTGGCTATACCACTGATGTCGAAAAACGCCTGAAGACTCATAATGCTGGAAAAGGGGCCAAATACACACGGGCTCGCCTCCCCGTTAAACTTCTTTACAAAGAATCCTATCCAGATAAACCCTCTGCGATGTCTGCCGAAGCTCTCTTTAAAAAGAAATCGCGCCAGGCAAAGCTAAACTATATCAAAAAGAACCGTCGGACTCCATAGTCCAACGTTTTTTCATTTACAAAATGGTGATACGGTACTGATGACTCCGTGTTTCTTGAGGAGCCAACTGGATCACACCTTTTTTATCTTCGAAGAAATCGCCCTCTTCTGCAGATGTAGAAATACCTGTCCAAGGCTCTAAGGCAATGAAGGGGCCCTTGTTATTAGTAGACCAAAGGACCAGATTTTCAAAATCTGCAAAATCAAATTCCAAACCTTTACCTGATTTTTTCGAGATCAGCTTCACAGATTTAGAGGCTAACTGATCTAAAATAATGGCATCTTTTTCAAATAGTTCATGTCGCAAAGGTAGGCTACGCTTATGATCGAAAAATGGCGTCCGCTGCAGGCGATCGACCAATCCAGTTTCTGTGAACAAGAGAGGAACGCTACAGCTTTCTTTTTTTTCAAAAATCAACTCGTAGTCTTCATAGTCTTCATCTGCTAAAAGGGGACAATGAAAGGCTGGATGCCCTCCAATGAAATAAGGCATGACTTGATCAGACTCTAGATTTTGTACACGATAGGTGATGGTGATTTCTTTCCCTTGTAATTCATAAACGATTTCCACTCGAAAATGGTAGGGATAATTTTGCAGACTCTCTTCGTTAGAGGTGATTTCAAAGACAAGACGATTGTCTGTTTGTTCTTTAAGTTCAAACTCTCTCTTCCTAATGAGACCGTGTCTTGGCAGCTGACCTGTCTTCACTCCATCTTTTAGATGATACTGTACTTGGCCATTACGAACGCTTCCGCAAATTGGAAACAAAACAGGCGCTTGTCCCGACCAATACTCTGGATCCCCTTGCCAGAGATATTCCACGCCTTCTTTATTACGAATGGAGCTCAATTCCCCTCCAAATGTCTTACATTGTACTTCTAGATCATCGTTTTTTAATACAATCACCATGGACGACACCTCTTTCTCTTTATGATTAATATAGTTATTATATTCATTATAACCTTTTAGCTAAGATTGTCAATTT
>CABKMC010000069.1 GCA_902373455.1 uncultured Streptococcus sp. | reverse complement strand
ATTTTGTCTTTACCCTCATCTTCCTCCTTCTTATTCTTATACAGGATTATGAGGCTCCATTAAAAATCATCATCCTTTTAACGATTGCTTCTGTCAATACACCATTAACCACACTCATTTCCGCTGATAAAGATTTGATCGATCATGTCAAGTCCCTACCTAAGAGTCGGTTCTTTTACTTGATGTATTACCGTGTATTGCTGACTTATTTCTTATCTGTGAATCTATTTGTTGCTTTGTTATTAAAAATGGTGGTCATGCCTGACTTGGGGATTCTATTTTTACTAGGAGTGATGATTCTAGCAGTAGTGGAAGCTGTTTTGCACTTACTTATTGAAATCTATTTTCCTTTAAGAAAATGGAATTTAAAGAGAGAATGTTGGAAGCACCCAAGAAAATACATTGTTCCTAGTATCGTCTTCTTACTTAGTTGGAGTCTCCTTTTCTGCTTCTAAGGAATTGCCCCTTTGCTTGTATCTACTCCTTAATTGTAGTATGATAGAGGAGTTGAAAAGATGCTAGAAAAGGTGGCAAGTATATGAAAGATTTTCACTTTGATGCAATTGCTGCATTTGAAAATTACGAAATCGAAAAGATGAGAGATGGCCATGTAGTGGTGACAACCAAGGTCGTGGAATCATCGCTCAATTATTATGGAAATGCGCATGGAGGCTATCTCTTTACCCTGTGTGACCAAGTCAGTGGTTTGGTCGTGATTTCTCAGGGGGTCGATGGTGTGACCTTGCAATCCTCCATCAATTACTTGAAAGCAGGGCGTCTGGGTGACGTCCTCACGATCCATGGCGAATGTGTCCACAGTGGACGGACGACTCGAGTTGTGGATGTCGATATTACCAATCAAGACGGGGCCAATGTCTGCAAGGCAACCTTTACCATGTTTGTTACGGGAGTGAGAGATGAATCCGCACAAGTACGCATTTAAAAACTATATTTTTGATTTTTATGGAACCTTGGTCGACATCGAAACGGATGAGTCGAGTCCCATTTTATGGGATACCATGGCTCAGATTTACCAATCCTACGGGGCAAGCTACACAGGAGAAGGCTTGCGACTGCGTTATAGAGAGTTGGTGCAACAAGCCGAAGAAGACTTGGCTAAGGAAAAACACGTTGCCTATCCAGAGATTGATCTGACGGTCATCTTTGTGCAATTGTATTTAGAAGGTCATCCAAGTGGGGATAGTGTTGCCCACCTCAAAGAGTGGGGACGTTTGATTGCGCGGACTTTCCGTGTCCTTTCTCGCAAACGGTTGGAGCTTTATCCTCATACGAAAGAAGTATTAGAGGATATGAAAGCTGCAGGTTGCCGGATCTTTCTCTTATCCAATGCCCAAGCAGATTTTACCAATCCGGAGATTGATTTGGTTGGTTTGAGAGAGCTTTTCCATGCCATTTACTTGTCGTCTGACGCAGGTATTCGTAAACCTCAGCCAGAGTTTCTCTTGGAAGTGATGAAAGAACACCAGTTGAACCCTGAGAAAACGGTCATGGTGGGGAATGACTTTACGACAGATGTCGCTGTTGCCCAAAGTATCGGGATGGAGAGTATCTTGATCAATACCTTCCCATACTCTGATGCTGAACTGCGCGAGAAGAATCAAGCAGGCGTGCGCGTGATTCGGGATATTCAAGAATTGCAAGAAGATTGAAAGATATCATCCATGTAAGGAGGCCAAGTTGCCTCCTTTTTTTGAAAATCCTACAGTCGAACAGGATTTGTCAAATTTTTGCTTTCATGGTATACTATGAAAGTTAATTTGAATAAGGAGATAAAAATGAATAACTTACCAAACTGTCCAAAATGTAACTCTGAATATGTCTATGAAGATGGAGCACTCTTGGTGTGTCCAGAGTGTGCTTATGAATGGAACCCAGCTGAGGTCGAAGAAGAAGAGGGTGTCGTAGCGATTGACGCCAACGGAAACAAATTGGCTGATGGCGATACGGTAACCTTGATCAAAGATTTGAAAGTCAAGGGTGCACCGAAGGATTTGAAACAAGGAACGCGCGTGAAAAACATCCGTATTGTAGAAGGCGATCATAACATCGATTGTAAGATTGATGGCTTTGGCGCAATGAAACTCAAATCAGAATTTGTGAAGAAGATCTAAAGATAAGAAGAAGGGCCTAGCCCCTTTTCTTTCAGGAGAATACTATGAAATTCAAACTATTGTTTAGCTATCGTTTTCTATTGTTTATCTTAAGTGTGCTCGGCGTTTATCTGCAACTGACCAAGCATGGTGGCTTTGGTATGATGCTTTATTACACCATTTTATCCAACATGTTGGTCATGTTCTTCATGGGAGATATGGTTTGGCGCATGGTTCGAGGTCGTTCGACCCAGACTCAGGGCTACCTTCGTATGAAAGGCGCAGTTACCATGTCCATTATGATTACCTGTGTCATCTACCACTTTATGTTGGCGCCTATTGCGACACCAGAGAAGTTTTATCGTTTGGAAAACTTCCTCTGTCATTACATCGTTCCTTTGATGTTCTTCTTTGATACCCTAGTGGTTGATAAAGCGAAGCAATACCGTAAGCTCGATCCCTTCCTTTGGACCTCGATTCCCCTGGCTTACATGCTCTTTGCCCTTCTCAATGGATTGGTCTTGAAGTGGCCAATTCCAGGTGCAAAAGATAGTCCCTTTGCCTATTTCTTTATCAATGTGAATAAATACGGCTGGGCCTTTGTTGGCAAATGGGTGGTGATCATTTTTATCGCCTACCTCTTAGCTGGCTATGTGCTCTATGGGATCAAAAATATCAAGCGAAAATCGGCTGTTTCTGAGTAAAAGCCGAACGTTATTCGGATGAAAAGAAATATTTTTAAATTTTTTTGAAAAATGTTGAGTTTTTTCTTGCATGTCGTTTGAAACTGTGATATAGTTATCTCAATTAAATAAATCCTTTAATCCTGTCCCGTGAGGCAGGCAAGGAGACTGTGAAAAACAATGGCTAGGACCATAGAGCGAGACTCTATCCTCTTAGACCATTCATTTGCTGAACCTCCTTGAAAAAGGAGGTTTTTCTTTTACAACTAAGGAGGACTTAATGAAAACCAAAGAAGTCGTTGATGATTTGACGATGAAACGGGCCATTACCCGCATCACCTACGAAATCATTGAACGAAACAAAGATTTAAGCCAGATTGTGCTGGTGGGAATCAAGACGCGCGGTGTTTACATTGCTCGCCGGATCCAAGAACGCCTCTCTCAGCTGGAACAAATTGATGTCCCTGTTGCAGAACTCGATACCAAGCCTTTCCGAGATGATATGAAGGCGACAGAAGATACGACGGTCTTACCAGTTGATATCGCTCATAGAGAGGTCATCTTGATCGATGATGTCCTCTATACAGGTCGCACGATTCGCGCTGCCATTGACAATCTGGTCAGTCACGGTCGTCCTGCTCGAGTAAGTCTTGCGGTTCTAGTCGACCGTGGGCATCGAGAGTTGCCGATTCGTCCGGACTTTGTTGGGAAAAATATCCCGACTAGTAAGTCAGAGGAAATCATTGTCGAGATGGTGGAGCTAGACGGCCAAGACCGCGTCCTCATCAAAGAAGCTTAAATAAATAGTAAACCATTCACATTATAAAAGGAGAATCAACATGTCTGAAAATCAAATCGCTCTTAAAAACCTTGTCTCAATGGAAACTCTTACCAATGAAGAAGTAATGGCTTTGATCAAACGTGGGATTGAGTTCAAAAACGGAGCTAAAGCATCCTACGAAGACCAACACATCATCTCAAACCTTTTCTTTGAACCTTCAACTCGTACCCACAAAGCCTTTGAAGTGGCAGAGTTGAAATTGGGATGTGATCTCCTTGACTTTGATGTGAAGACAAGCTCTGTGAACAAAGGGGAAACACTTTACGATACCATCTTAACTATGTCGGCTCTTGGAGTAGATGTCTGTGTCATCCGTCACCCTGAAGTGGACTACTACAAAGAATTGGTTGAAAGCCCAACGATCACAGCCTCTATCGTCAATGGTGGGGACGGTTCAGGTCAACACCCAAGCCAAAGCTTGCTTGATTTGATGACCATCTACCAAGAATTCGGTCACTTTGATGGCTTGAAAGTTTGTATCGCTGGGGACTTGGATCACTCACGTGTGGCAAAATCAAACATGCAAATCTTGAAACGTTTGGGAGCAACTCTTTACTTTGCAGGCCCAGACGAATGGAGAAGTGCGGAATTTGAAGACTATGGAACCTTCGTCACTATCGATGAAGTTATTGAAGAAGTAGATGTGATGATGTTCTTGCGTGTGCAACACGAACGTCATGATTACGAATCACTCTTCTCTAAAGAAAACTACCACCGTCTTCATGGTTTGACACAAGAACGTTATGACCGTATGAAAGATACTGCGATCTTGATGCACCCAGCACCAGTCAACCGTGACGTTGAAATTGCGGACCACTTGGTAGAAGCTCCTAAATCACGCATCGTAGAACAAATGACCAATGGAGTCTTTGTCCGTATGGCCATCATTGAAGCCGTCCTTAAAGGGCGTGAAGCTAAATAAGTTAACTAACAATCCATTGAAAGGAAAGAAAGAGGACAGAGTAGATCGCTACATGGAATCTGACTTTCCTTTTTTTGAGGAACTGTGATAAAATTGTACTAGAGTAAAAGAAGGGAGGGGTTCGATGAAACGATTATTGGTCCTAGAGGATGGGACTGTATTTGAAGGAGAAGCCTTTGGTGCAGATCTATATGTGACTGGTGAGTTGGTCTTTACCACAGCCATGACAGGTTATCAAGAATTGCTCACGGATCAGGCTTTTAGTGGCCAGATTCTCTCCTTTACCTTCCCGGTTATTGGCGCAGCAGGGATCAATCGGGATGATTCTGAATCCATTACACCCACTTGTTTAGCGGTAGTGGTTCAGCATCTGGTGGAGATGCCGAGCAATTGGCGGCAGCAGATGACCTTGGATGAATTCTTGAAGCGAAAAAAAATCCCTGGTATTGTAGGGATTGATACCCGACAGGTGGCAAAAATTGTCCGTAAGTATGGACGGATGAAGGCAACTGTTATTAACAAGGGGGATTCGATCGAGCATATCTTGGATCAGTTGAGAGCGACAGTCCTTCCAAAAGACCAAGTACGTCAAGTCTCAACCAAAACAGCCTATGCTGTACCTGGTTTTGGAAAGAGCATTGCCTTGATTGATCTAGGGGTCAAGCACTCTGTTTTACGTCAGCTGAGTCAAAGGGACTGTAATGTGACAGTCTATCCCTATGATATCTCTTATGATGAACTGATGGAGCAGCAACCAGATGGGGTTATTTTATCCAGTGGACCAGGCGATCCCCATCAGGTGAAAAAACTCTGCCGCTTGATCAAAAAGCTCAATGGTCAGATTCCGATCTGGGGTATGGGCTTAGGAGCTCAGTTGTTGGCGCAAGCTTATGGTGCTGAGCTGGCCCCTATGGAAGTCGGACATTTCGGCTTGAACATACCTGTGCGTGAAATTGCGACAGGAAAAATTGAGATAACCAGTCAAAATCACTTGTATAGTATAGCGAGGGACAGTCTGCCCCATGATTTATTGGTCACACATGAAAATGTCAATGACCATAGCATTGAAGCTTTTCGTCATCGTTACCAACCAATTTTAGGGGTTCAATTCCAAGTAGATGCTAGCCCAGGTCCAAGAGAAAATCTCTATTTTTACGATGAATTTTTAGAGGTGATTGATGCCAAAATTCACGAAAGTAGAAGGGAGAAGGAATGATGAAACAAAACCAGAAATTGCTTCTCCTGTGTGGAGATTCTTATCAGGATATTAGCCTTTTGGCTGCGGTAAATGAAGCACAAAAACTCAATGCCAAGGATGGGAATGCTCTTGTCCTTTACTTGGGCGAGGAAAATGCTATCACCCAAGAAGCTACAGATATAGTTGTAGTTAGTAAGCTCAAGCTGGATGCTCTTAGGACGACTCTTCTTTCTTATACCGGATCTCGCTTGCTCTTAGCCTTTGCGGATAAACAGATTTTGAATCTCTTGTTTCGTTTGGAAGAAACTGGATTTTTCAAAGAAGCATCGATCATGATTGTCGGGCCGAGTCTCCAACGCTACCGTACTTTTTACCAACAGGCAGATCAACGACGTCTCTTTCAAGAGCTGGGCTATCAGGTACCGGCTTCGGCACTGGTTGGTTCGGTTCGAGAAGCTATCGAGTTTTCTGAAGGCATTCAATTTCCTATTATGATTTGGCCGGTAGCAAGTAAGCAAGGGCAAGGGCGAAAGATTGCTCATAACCTGGATGATTTGTGCGAAGCTGTAGAAATGGGACTTTCGGTCTCTCCAAGTCAGCAGTGTTTGCTAGAATTTTCGACTTATGGCTTTAAGGAACTGGATTTTGTAGTCATGCGAGATCGTGAAGACAATCACTACCTAGCGGCCTCTATTGAAAGCATTGATCCTGTTGGGATCCACTCCAGTGACTCTTACCAATTCATGCCAGCGGTCACTCTGACTGACCGGGAGTTTCAAAATCTTCGTGAAGCAGCGATCCACATCAGTCGCTATCTGAAGCTGACAGGAGCCATCTCCATTAAGTTTGCCTTGGATCCAACCAGTTATGCCTTCTATATCTTAGAGGTTAATCCATTTGCTTCAGATAGTATCTCGATGGCCTCTATGGGCTTGGGCTATTCCTTGTTTGAGCAAGGCGTGCAGCTGCAATTGGGGCGCTCTCTCGAGCATTTGCCTCACCCCTTATTACAGGATCTAAAGGCTGTCTATGAACCCAGTCTAGACTATATTTTCTTTAAGATTCCGATCTTTTCAGATGCTGCTAAAAATGCCCGCCTCAATACCCAAATTCACTCTTATGGGGCGGTTTATGGATTTGGGAAGAGAATCGATGAGGCTTATCAACAAGCCCTAGAAACCATTAAAGACAAGAACTTGCTGACCATCCTTCCTGAGGAAATGAGCGATGATGAATTAATCCAGAAAATTGCTCGTCATATGCCCCACCGGCTCTTCTATATCTTAGAAGCTTTGAAACGTGGTTTTGAGTTTGAGGAACTCTTGGATTTGAGTAAATTAGCACCTGTCTATTTGC
>CABKMC010000068.1 GCA_902373455.1 uncultured Streptococcus sp. | reverse complement strand
CAAAAGTGTTTCTAGCACTTTTCTCACGGCGGAAAGTTTCAATATTTATTGAATAAGCCTAATAGTAAGTATCGTTTTTATTTTCAGCATCATTCTAGTTGTTTTATGTAAAATACAATTTTCCATCAATCTGAATAGACCCTGTTACTCTACTTCTTCTGATACAAATCAAAAACGATCTTGTCATTATAGAGGTCAATGGTATTGGCCTTGACATAGATTCCAAAGTCATTGTCGATTTCTGGTAATACAATGGTGATGGTAGACTGCTTGGGTGAGATCTGAACAAATTTTGGGATATTTTTATTTTTACTCAAGAGCTGCAAGACCATCCTTTGTGGAATTTGAAAGGTTCCAACTGAAAAATCCTTCACCGTCAAGAGGATGTTCCCATTTTCCAATTTGGATGGTTGGAAGTAAATATATAAGGGATACTCCTTTCCTAAGAGACTCAACTGCCCTTCTAATAGGATTTGCTGATTGTCCGCATAGACCTTGTAGTCGGACAGCTTATATTTTTTCAGTAGCGATTTGATAGTATCATTGAGTTGATCCCGAGTCGTTGTCATGGTTCCAACTTTGACATCTTTGGTGCCAACTGCTTGATGAAGCTGGCTAACATCTTCTCTTGGCGTCGCTAAGCGTCCTTGCACAACTATAGCGAAGGCTAAGAGAAGGCTGACCAAACCTAAAAATAACCATTTCCAAATATTGATTTTTTGAAGGAAGGGGACCTTCTCTTTGATGGGATTATTTTTGACTCCAAGTTTTTTTCGTGGCATTGATTTTCTCCAATATTGCTTGTTTCATCTTTTCATAGCCCGTATTGTTGGGGTGAAAGCTATCCTCTTCATACAGGGCATCATTGATAACAGTTGTCTTCCCGTCACTGATTTCTGATACGCCCATTTGGCCATCAATTCCTTTATAGAGCAGATCATTGATCGGAACGAAATAGACCTGATCAAATTGCGCGATGGTTTCTTCCGTCGTCTCATTCCAACGATCTACAGCCGTCTGGATACTGGTTAATTCAGGAAAATTCAGGTAAAGAGGATTGTAGATCCCCACTACATAAATAGGAAGATGGGGATTGTCCTTTCTTGCTTTTGTGATAATTTCTTTGAGGTTAGCTGTATAATTCTTGAGCGGTTTTCGGATATCTGATAGAGAAAAATCACTCAGATGATCGACAACGACTTTGCGTAGATCATTTCCTCCAACCGTTAAGGTCATAACACGCGCCTTCTTGAGATCCTTCTGAAGGTCTGTTTGCTTCTTGAGTCGTTCTAAAATCTGAGCACTTGTATTTCCAGCTACACCATAGTTGACAGGCTGGTACTGGCCATCATTTTCATTGGACAGACTTTGAGCAAGGATGGGCACAAAGCCCCCTTGATTGGTACTATCTCCAACACCTTTGGTCAGTGAATCTCCTAGAGCTACATAAGTATAGGTGATTTCTTTCGCAGCCGTTTTGGGCTTAGTCATACGAGGAGACGCAGTTGGTAGCAAAGCACGAAATAGAAAGACAAAGACAAGAAGGCTGGTTAAAAAGAAAACCAAGCCTTGCATCATTTTTTTAAGATTCATATGAATACGATCGCTTATCCTTGAAAAATCACTTGTCCATCACAGATAGTATAAGCAACCTTCCCTTTTAATGTTTCACCCACAAATGGGGAATTTCCAGCTTTTGACGCGAAATGATCCGATACCAGGCGATCTGCTTCCGGATCAAAGAGGGTCAAATCTGCTGGTCCATCCACAGCAATATAGCCGGCATCAAAATCATAGAGACGTGCTGGATTATAGGACATCTTTTCTAGCAATTGCATCAGGCTCAAATGTCCTGCATGGACCAAGTAGGTCAAACCAAGAGAAAGTGAGGTTTCAAGACCGGTCATTCCAGATGGTGCCTTGGTAATATCAGGAACATTCTTCTCATCCGCATGGTGAGGCGCGTGATCCGTCGCAATCACGGAGATGACGCCTGACTTCAATCCTTCAATCACTGCTAGGCGGTCAGATTCCAAGCGAAGAGGTGGGTTCATCTTGGCATTGCTTCCCTTTGTTAAGAGGAGACTCTCGGTTTTCGAAAAGTGTTGAGGTGCCACTTCTGCCGTCACATGAGCTCCTAATCCTTGGGCAAATTCTACAACCTTGACACTTTCTTCCTTGGAAAGGTGTTGGATATGAAGGTGGGCACCTGTCGCATGGGCAATCATGGCATCCCGCGCAGCCATCGAGTATTCGGCCACACCCGTCGCTCCACAGACATGGAAATGTTCCTTGGCAATGTTTTCATTCAACCCAAGAATGCCATTCAACTCAGGGTCTTCTTCATGCAAACTAATAAAGGTTCCTAGACGCTTAGCTTCTTCCAAGGCTTCACGGACAACCTTGGTGCTTTGAAGGGGAATCCCATCATCTGAAAAACCAGCCGCACCAGCCTTAAGCAAGCCCTCAAAATCTGTCAGGTGTTGACCGTCAAAATTCTTTGTCACCGTCGCAACCGTATGAATGTGGAGATTTTCCTTGGCTGCAGAAGCTAAGACTTCCTCTAAGGTAGCAATATCTGAAATGGTCGGATTGGTATTAGCCATCATGACCACTCGAGTAAACCCACCCGCAGCTGCTGCTAAAGCACCTGTATGGATGTCTTCTTTATGGGTTTGACCGGGTTCACGGAAATGCACGTGCACATCGATCAAACCAGGAGCTACCACTAGACCAGACGCATCAAGGACCTCTTGTCCATCCGTTGGGAGATTTTCAGCGATCTCTACAATTTTCTTTCCTTCGATGCGAAGGTCACAGACTTGATCCAAATCGGTCTTTGGATCCATGACACGACCATTTTTAATGACAACCATTGCATTCTCCTTTATTCATAAAAATCAACATGGGTCTCTAGCAAGCGATCCCCATCATAGCGAAACATTGCTGAAAAGAAGGGTTTATCTTCCAACAACCACTCGACAAAAGTGTGGTCCCCTTCCCAGGTTGGTTTTGAGAGGACTTGATCATAAGGTACCCATTCCAAGGTCCCTTCGTTACACTCGATGAGATCCCCTTCAAACTCAGTTACCTTGAAGACATAGGTGTACCAATCCAGATCTGGAGTAAACTCAGGGAAAGTAATGATCCCTTTCAAGACTGGCTTGGCTTTCAGGCCGGTCTCCTCAAAAATCTCACGGGCAGCACACTCCTGAGGGGTTTCC
Source organism: uncultured Streptococcus sp. (assembly GCA_902373455.1). Classification (GTDB taxonomy): domain Bacteria; phylum Bacillota; class Bacilli; order Lactobacillales; family Streptococcaceae; genus Streptococcus. Next base: position 3,923 of record CABKMC010000068.1, on the reverse strand, counting down.
CCGCGTTCTAATTTTCCACCCACTCCGATCCATTTGCCTTCATGGACATCATTGGGCTTTTTATTGCGATGCAACATGAGAAATTCTTTCCCATTGTCGATATAACAAATTGTTGCTAATTGTGGCATTTCTTTCTCCTATCTTAACCAATCAATCGGCTCGCGTCCCGCCTCTATCAAAAATTGATTGGTTTTTGAAAAGGGCTGGGTACCAAAGAATCCTCGGTAGGCCGATAAAGGACTTGGGTGAGCTGATTCAAGGACCAAATGTCGATCGTTGGTAATCACAGGTTTTTTCTTACGGGCATAAGATCCCCAGAGGATAAAGACAACTGGCTCCTCCAACTCATTGACCACCTTGATCACAGCATCTGTGAACGGCTCCCAAATTTGTCCCGCATGGCCATTAGCCTGACCAGCAGGAACCGTCAAGCAGGCATTGAGCAAGAGCACCCCTTGCTCTGCCCAAGAGGTAAGATCATGGGACCGCTTCTCTCCGATATCTGAGCGCAATTCTTTGAGAATATTTTGCAAAGAAGGCGGCGCTGGTACATGATCCGGAACAGAAAAACTTAAGCCCTGCGCTTGATCCGGTCCATGGTAGGGATCTTGGCCTAAGATCAAGACCTTGACCTGATCCATCTCTGTCGTCTGCAAGGCCTTAAAGACCTTGTCACGCGGTGGATAGACCACTCCTTTGCTATAGACCTCATTCATAAAGTCATTGATCTGATGAAAATACCCTTCCGGAAGATGGGATTTGATGGCTTCATGCCAGGGGGAATGTTGCATGGAAACTCTCCGCTATCCAATAAATTCTTATCTTTTATTATACCACATTTGATACAGATCCACTGGATAAAAAAGAGGCTGGACCATTTTATCCAACCTCTAGTTCTGCCTGTTAAACAAGCGAGAGTTTTTATGTATTTTCTTTCTTGCTGAATCCTGCTAGACCGATCGAAGCAACTAGCAAAATTTGCGGCAAGAATTGGATGAGGTAGCGGGTCTTCCCACCTTCAAAGATGGTTAAGAAGAGCAAACCACCAAAGACCGCTAAGGAAAGGAAATTGAAGGCATCTGTATCTCGACGTTTGAGATAAGCCCCAACCAAGCCAGCTGATAGGACAATCCAGATCAACTGTTTCACAAATTCATAATACTTGTACTGTGGGCGATCCGTGCTGAGGAAATAGGTTCGCACCCATTTGGCCAGACCATTGTTTTTAGTCAGTGGCGCATAGAGAGGATTGATATATGGCGTCTTCTCATACTCTACATCTCGGTAAAGCCAACCTAGGGTCCCTTCTGCTACTGTCAAGGACTGCTTGTAGTAGATATGACCGATCAAACCGAAAGGTCCATACTCCTTGAGACGGCGCTTGATTTCTTTAATGACATTTTCCTTCTTAAAAAGCCCATTGTTGTAGTCCGAGCGCTTGTCCTCATCGATATAAGCTAGCAAGCCCTCTTTCATATCTTCTTGGTTATGCCCCATATCTGTCAAGCCCAGATTGATAAACAAGAGTGGTCCTTTAGCCAGCCCTTCTTGTTTCAAGATTGGTACAACTGTTTGATGATTTACCGCTGTATTCAATCCTGCAAAGACAAAGCCCGTCATCATCACGGTCACCGTAGCAATCTTGCCAAAGGCCTTCCAATTTCCTCTGAAGAAGAGTACAGCCCAAAAGGCAATCATGACAATAATGGTCGTTGGACGGATCAACATGGATAGGCCAGATAAGATGCCCAAGCCAACTATCTTCTTCCAAGAGATGCTTGCTTGGTCTTCCTTCAAGAGATCCAAGGCCCACCATAACTGAAGAGCGATCAAAGGAAGCGGCGGAATGTCCGTGTACATGGAATAGAAATACGGCGAGTAACAGATCAAGCTCACATAGAAGAGATAGACTAGATCAGCCGTTTTTTGATTGAAATGCTTCTGGGACAGCTTGTACAAGAGGACTGCACCCAGATTGACATAGAGGATATTGAGAGCCTGCATGACCCACAGACCGCTAGAGCCAAATAAGACATAGAAAAACTTCTCGTAAAGAAAGAGCGGAATGTTATTGGGATTGCGACTGAGGTAGTTGGTGATAGAGGATTGCTTAAGAAGATCAAAAGCCCCTTTGAAAACAACCGCAGCATCCCGACGGATAAAGAGCTCCGCACAGACCATAACAATCAACTGAAAGACAACTGCTCCATACAAGAAGCCTTTTTTATGCCGGGTCAACCAAGCAAAGGCACTCTTTAGCCCATCGCGTTTCAGCCAGGCTAGCAGAAATAGCAATCCAGCACCTAAAATGGCTAGCCATGAAATCTCTCTCAGATAGGTCACACTGATCAAGAACCAGTGGACCATCACTAGCAACATGACAACATGAAGCATCCCAAATAGAATACGTTTACTTTTCGATAACATAGGTTCATTATATCAAAAAAACAGCATTTCTGCTGTTATGGGGTGGTACGAAATCATTCAGTTCAGGGAAATATCATTGTTATTTTCGATCATCCTTAAAATCAAACTCTATTTCCCGAGGCTCTGTGAATTCAAGGCCCCTATAAAAGAGAACGACCAACAAATATAAAATCAATCCCAAAAACAAGCGCATTTGAACAAAATATGCTAAAAACAGGACTATCATGCTTAAACAAATCAGGGCAAACAATTGACGTTTTCTCATTTTTCGCATTCACCACACCTCGGTTCCATTTGCTGTTTTTTGAAGATACTCTGTAGGCTTTATCTGACCAACTAATGCTAGTTCTGCTCCATTTTTTCAACAAACCATTTCAACTGCACATATCTGGCAATAGTGACCAACCATAAAGTGATCATAACTGCAAAGAGAAACAAAAGGACATTTATCGCTCCTTCTCTAACATTCAAATCAAGATTTGCTTTCCCAAAGAAAAGATCCATGGGAAGGATCTTTCTATATGTCCTTGCTAATAATAAACCTAATGGAACACCAATCAAAGAAGAAACATTTGCTGGTGCTTTCTTTGAAAAAAATTTGATCTTTAAACGAATAACTGGTCTGGTACACTTTTCGGTATCTGTCGAAAGGGATTTTACTATTGCGTTTGATAATAAATTCTTCCCCTTGATCTGTTACCAACAAAAAGTAGCCCCAGAGAGGCCTTTTCCCATTCAAACTGATATTAAAACATGTTCCTTTTGTGAGCATTGAAAATCCTCTCATTCAACCAAATATATATGAATGTGCTTTTTATTTAAGATGGGTCCGAACAATTCAACCTAACAAAGCTAGAATGCATACTAACCCAAGATAAATTCCAACCGTTAGAGTCATTCCGATTTTATAGAAACCGACTAAGCCGGCATACCGTTCGACAAAACCAATCTGTGGGTCGACTGGATTATAAAAGACTGTCATAGGAAACCCAATTGGGAATATCATCCGCAAATCCAGATTTTTACCTGCCCCAAGAACATAGGTTCTATCGAAAACATTGGTTTGTCTTGACTTAGAAGAAGTCTCTCTGAAATAAGCGTAGGTAAAGGTCTTTTGGTATCTTTCACCCTCGACTTGATACTCCACCACAGGCAGAGAAATAAGCAGTTGATTTTTGGAATCAAAAGCAACTACTTCTCCCAGAACTTTTGCGGTTGATTCTGTTTTCACTTTTATTTCACGGCGATACAAGGTGTAAAAGATAAGCAGCATGATCAAGAAAACAAGGGTCAAGATTCCCAAACTAAGCCAGAATGTTGTTACTGTCATTTGTTTTTTACCCTTTCACATAAACTAGTTGAATTCAAACCACTTGAAAAGTCATCTTACTCTCCTCTTTTCAACCAATTCTGTTGCTGTGCTTTTTCTGCAAGATCTTTTGCTTTATTAAGATCCAGTGAATTTGAATCTGATGGGGCATTGGATTCGATTTCTT
>CABKMC010000067.1 GCA_902373455.1 uncultured Streptococcus sp. | reverse complement strand
AATCTACACAAAGCCATTTAGTATTGCTAGGAAACTATTTTCATTTTTGGGGATATTGTTTTTGTTTGGATTTTCTGCATTAATGGAGTCGCAAACTCATCACCCTGATCCAGATGCACCAGTTGAAACCTGGGGGATCAATCTCTATCCACTCTGGCTGTTTTTCTTGTGTTGGTTTTTATGGTTTCTTGTTTGTAGAAAAAATCTGCGTAGAAAATATGAAGCAAAGATTCCTTATAATAGTATCTTGAATTTGAATCTGTATCTGATTTGGATGGTGCTTGCTCTGAATTTGTTTTTTATCACCGTCATAGGTAGATACCTTACGATTTTGGGTTTGGTTTTATTCTATGTTCTTACCGGAATCATATTGTTTATGATTGTCCAATTTAGAATGAAATCGCTAAAAATTCGTCTTTATGGAGTGCAGGATCCTAGTGTAAATGCTAGACAGCAAAAGATCATAGAAGTCATTGCTGGACTAGGTGGAATAATTGTAGCAGGTTGGATGGTTCTGAAATTTCTTTTCCCCAAAATTGGAGAAGTAAAAGGTGATTTTTTAGGAACCATCTCATTTATAGGAATGGTATTTTTTGCAAATATTATTGTTTTGAGTATGGAAGTAGTGATGATGTTACCCTATTCACTGTATGGTTATTATCGAAATAAATATTCAGAGGAATATCGCGAGTTCGAAGGGAAATCGCTGGAAGAATGGTATGGGAAGAAATACCTAAAGAAACACAAGGAGTTATTAAATAATGAATAAGAATTTTAACGAGATGTCGTTTGATGAATTGAAATGCTACCGTAGAGAAGATCTATGGAGATCTTTGGGCTTATTACTGGTCATTATTTTAGTGATTACGGGTATGGTCTTGATGGATGTGAACCATGTTTCTCCGTCCAATCAGAATCGTTTTCGAGTTATTGGTTTGACAACGGTCATTGCGCTCTTTAGCTACCTGAAGCCTCTGATGGCAGCTAATCGTGTCATGCGAGACCATCCGGATTGGGTCAAGAAATCAGGTTTCCGAGCGAAAATTCCCTTGCCAATGGATTGGCATGTCAAAAGGCTTTGTGTCCTTGGAGCGAGTCTCTTGGTAATTGGAGTAGGATTTACCTCACTATATAAACCACAAGTTCAGCAGACAAATCTGAAGGATCAACAAGACAACATCCAAGTCAATAATGTAATCAATTTGCCTGATATTGAAGTGCCTACAAGTGATAGTCAGGACTAGTAAGTGAAAGATTGAATCTAAAAGGGGAATTGGAAAAGATTTATTGGAATGCCTTTATTTTCTGCAATAGTCTATCTACTTTGTATCTTTCTTCCAGCAGTCTTTAAGGGAATAAGACTAGATGGAGATGGGGATGTTGCCTATCAATGGTTAAATTTACCTCTTTTGTTTGTTCTACTTTTATTTTATTTGGTCTACATTTTCTATTCGTTTAAATATCGAAAGAAAAAAATGATCATGAAATATCTCACTTATTGTTATATGTACCTTCTTTTACTATTTATGGAATTAGAGTTTGTATTAATTGGGATTTTTTGCAGAAAACTTCTTGGTTTTTTATCAGCTGGATTAACGATAGTTGTTGTGATATATCTCTTTAGGACGGTCCCTAAAAAGATAAAGACTGCGGTTGAAGAAAGAAAAACCTATGCTTCCTTGGCTGCCCATTTTACGGAGGAAGAACTAGCGGAGCAGTTCGCGGTTCGGGGCTATCAGTTGACGGACAAAGGAAAGCAAGCGATGAAAGACTATCAAGCCATCATTGATCGCCATCCAAAGAAAAATCTATAAGTAACAGTGCCCACTCGGTGCTGTTTTTCTGCTTTCTGCTACAAATTTGTGGAAGAGATTTTACTAGAGAACTAGCTTGGAAATGTGATATAATAAAGGTTATGGCAAACAATAATCAATCAAAAAAAACACGGTCGACAAGACGACTGTCCAAAGCAGAATTAGAAAGAAAAAAAGCAATTCATCGCATGATTGCGACCATTCTGATTAGTTTGGTCTTAATTTTTGCGGCCTTGAAATTGGGGGCAGTAGGGGTCTTAGCCTATAATTTGATCCGTCTTTTTGTCGGAAGTTTGGCTTATTTGGCTATTTTAGCGACCTTCTTCTACCTTTATGCCTTTAAATGGCTGGATAAACACGAAGGGGTGATTTCAGGATTCCTAAGCTTCTTTGTTGGGGTTCTTTTGATGTTTCAGGCCTTCTTTGTATCCTCCCTTCATTTAGACAATAATGGAATCAAGATCACCTTTTCAAGAATCATGGCAGACTTGATTCATCTGCGGGTGGAGAGTTTTGCGGGTGGTGGTATGATCGGTGCTCTTCTTTATGCTCCGATTTCCTTCCTGTTTTCAAATATTGGCTCTTATTTTATCGGTCTTCTCTTTATCGGGTTGGGGATCCTCTTGATGAGCCCTTACTCCATCTATGATTTGTTTGAAAAGGGGTCCGAAGCCTTCCATGCTTCTATGGAAAAACGCAAAGAGCGTCGCGAGCAGAAATTCCTTGAAAAAGAAGCAAGAGTTGCCGAGGAAGCTGCTGCAGCTGAAAGAGAGCAAGAAGAAGCAAGAGCTGTTCTTCCAACTCCCCTTTCTATGGAAGGGCACCCTGTAGATCCTGAAACAGGAGAAGTGTTGGCGGAAGAGCCGTTCACAGAGCCCTTCCCAAAAGCTGAAATTGTTGCACCAGCAACACCAGAAATCTACCTGCCAGATGAAGAATGGCTGGAAGAGCCTGAAGAATATGAAGAGCTTCCGGTAGCCGAAGAATTCGAAGACGATGGGGAGGAAGTTCAGGTTGACTTCACACCTAAGGAACTCCTTCAGTACAAACTTCCAACGATTGATCTCTTTGCGCCTGATAAGCCCAAAAATCAATCAAAAGAGAAAAACATCGTTCGCCAGAATATCCGCATTCTGGAAGAAACCTTTGCAAGCTTTAACATCAAGGCGACAGTGGAGCGGGCTGAGATCGGTCCTTCTGTTACCAAGTATGAAGTCAAGCCGGCTGTCGGGGTGCGGGTCAACCGCATCTCCAACCTTGCAGATGATTTGGCCCTAGCCCTAGCAGCCAAGGATGTGCGGATCGAAGCGCCGATCCCAGGGAAGTCTCTGGTCGGGATTGAAGTGCCCAACTCAGAGATTGCGACGGTTTCCTTCCGTGAATTGTGGGAGCAGTCCAAAACAGACCCAGCTAAACTCCTTGAGATTCCACTTGGGAAGGCTGTAGATGGCTCAGCTCGGACCTTTGATTTGGCCCGGATGCCCCACCTCTTGGTAGCTGGTTCTACCGGATCTGGTAAGTCAGTAGCGGTTAATGGGATCATTTCGAGTATCTTGATGAAGGCCCGTCCGGACGAAGTCAAATTTATGATGGTCGATCCTAAGATGGTGGAGCTTTCTGTCTACAATGATATTCCTCACCTCTTGATTCCAGTGGTGACCAACCCACGCAAGGCCAGTCGGGCCCTGCAGAAGGTCGTTGATGAGATGGAAAATCGCTATGAGCTCTTCTCGAAAGTGGGCGCTCGGAATATTGCTGGCTTTAATGCCAAGGTGGCTGAGTACAATGCCCAGTCTGAGATGAAGCAAGTACCACTTCCATTGATTGTGGTCATTGTCGATGAGTTGGCAGACTTGATGATGGTCGCAAGTAAAGAAGTGGAAGATGCCATTATTCGCCTTGGACAAAAGGCGCGTGCGGCTGGGATCCACATGATCCTTGCGACCCAACGGCCATCGGTTGACGTTATCTCAGGTTTGATCAAGGCCAATGTGCCTTCTCGTGTTGCTTTTGCGGTATCATCTGGGACCGACTCACGGACCATCTTGGATGAAAATGGAGCAGAGAAATTGCTCGGTCGCGGAGACATGCTCTTTAAACCGATCGATGAAAATCATCCGATTCGTCTGCAAGGATCCTTTATCTCAGATGACGATGTGGAGCGGATTGTCAACTTTGTTAAAGAGCAGGCAGAAGCCGATTATGATGATGCTTTTGATCCAGGCGAAGTATCCGAATCAGACTTTGACGGAGGCATGGGTGGCTCTGATGAAGGCGATCCTCTCTTTGAAGAGGCCAAGGCGCTCGTGGTTGAAACTCAAAAAGCCAGTGCTTCGATGATTCAGCGCCGCTTGTCCGTTGGATTTAACCGAGCGACTCGCCTCATGGAAGAGTTGGAAGCAGCCGGTGTGATTGGACCTGCTGAAGGAACCAAGCCTCGGAAAGTATTGCAACAATCATAAGGATAGGGAAAAAGGGCGCTTGTCCCACTCCCTTTTCTTTTTATAGAAAATAGAAAGTAGGACCAGATGAAGTTAGACATGATTCATCATATTGCCATCATTGGACGGGATCGCGAAGCCATGTTGCATTTTTATGTGGACCAGTTGGGCTTTGCGATTGTCAGTGAATATGACCGTCCTGAACGCGGAGATATCTTGATCAATCTCCGTCAGGGCCAGCTGACGTTAGAACTCTTTATCAAACCGACGGCCCCAGAACGGCCAAAGCTTCCCTTGCCCGAGCATGCGGGACTGCGTCATCTTGCCTTTAAAGTGGAAGATGTCGAGGCATATCTAGCTAGATTGGATCAGCTAGGTATTGAGAATACAGGCCTTCGCTATGATGACTTTGATGGTAAGAAAATGGCATTTTTCTTCGATCCAGAAGGATTGCCCTTGGAAATACATGAGTGAGGAACGCAATGGATAGATTAGAAGGACTCAGTCAGGAAGAAGTAGCGAAAAAGATCCAAGAGGGCAAGCAAAATAAGGTCACAATCAAGACAGAAAAAAGCCTAGGACAGATCATTCGAGACAATGTCCTTACCTACTTTAATCTGATATTTTTGATTTTGGCTATTTTGCTGGTAGCAGTGAAGTCTTGGAACAATCTCTTGTTTGTTCCGATTGTCGTGGTCAACTCCTTAGTTGGCATTGTACAGGAAGTCCGCTCTAGACGGATCTTGCGTCAGATGCAATTTCTACACATGAGTGAGGCGATCGCTCTTCGCGAAGGCAAAGAAGTCGCTCTACCTATCGATCAGCTGGTGGAGGGTGATCTAGTTCGCTTTCAAGCTGGAGACCAGATCTATGCGGATGGGGTCTTGCTGGAGGGCGAGCTAAAAGTCGATGAGTCGCAATTGACCGGTGAAGCCGATGAGGTCAAAAAAAGAGCGCAAGATGCGCTCATGTCAGGTAGCTTTGTGATTGCTGGTCAAGGACTGGCACGATTGGAAAAAGTGGGGAATGACTCCTACATCAACCAATTGAGCTTGGAAGCCAAGCAGGTCAAGTCCCATGAGGAGTCTGATATGGTTCATGCGGTTAACCGCATCGTAGGGATCATTGGTCTCCTTATCATTCCGCTAGGTTCCCTCCTTTTTCTTCGTAGCTATATCAGCCTAGGTGACAGCCTTAAGCTCAGTGTGACTTCAACAGTCGGAGCCTTGATCGGGATGATTCCAGAAGGTTTGTACCTCTTGATGACCTTGGCGCTGGCTCTTGGTGCTGTCAGATTGGCCAAGGAAAAGGTTCTGCTCAATAGCATGAAGGGGATTGAGACCTTATCGCGCGTGGATATCCTTTGTGTCGATAAGACAGGGACCATTACAGAGCCGGGTATGGAAATGACAGAGATTCGTCCAGTTAAAGACGCTCAAGACTTGGAAGCTCTAGCTCAGTATGTAGAAGCTAGTATGGATCAAAATGATACCATGGATGCCATCCGAAAATTTCACAAGACACAAATAAGCCAGTCTTGGAAAGCTCTCGACATTCAGCCCTTTACGTCCAAGAAAAAGTATGGGGCGATTGCCTTTGAATCTGGGATCTATGTATTGGGTGCGCCAGAATTTGTTTTACGAGAGGGCTTCTCTGAGGTTGAAAAGGAGATAGCTCCTGCTACTCAGGCAGGTAATCGGGTCTTGGCCTTTGGGAAATATAAGGGAGAACACCTTAGAGAGACGTTAGAGGCTCCTGTAGACTTGGTAGCCTGGATTATTCTCTCCAATCCTTTGAGAAAAAATGCCAAAGAAACCTTCGCCTACTTCAAACAACAAGGGGTGACCATTAAGGTCATTTCAGGGGACAACCCAGCAACAGTCTCAGCTATTGCGCAAAAAGCAGGCATTAAAGGAGCAGAAGATCTAATCGATGCCAGAACCTTACTGACGGAAGAAGATTTGCACCAAGCAGCGAGCCAATATACGGTCTTTGGACGAGTGACACCAGAGCAAAAGAAAAGCCTTGTAGAAGGCTTGCAGGCAAAGGGTCATAAAGTCGCCATGACTGGAGATGGCGTCAACGATATTCTGGCCCTCAAAACAGCGGATTGTAGTATTGCGATGGAATCTGGAAACGATGCGACCAAGAAGATGGCGCAAGTGGTTTTACTGGATTCTGACTTTGGAAAGATGCCGTCTATCGTGGCAGAAGGTCGGCGAGTGGTCAATAATATTCAACGATCAGCCAGTCTCTTTTTGATTAAGAATATCTTTTCTATTTTGTTGGCTATCTCAGTGACACTCTTAGCCTTTACTTATCCCATCATGCCGTCGCAGATGTCTTTGATCAGTGGTTTTACGATTGGGATTCCAGGATTCTTCCTAGCGCTTGAGTCCAACAGTGAGCGCATCAAAGGGCGCTTTATCGAAACGGTCTTTAAAAATGCGCTACCTGCTGCCTTGACGGATTTTATACTGATCTTCAGTCTGGTATTGCTCTCTTCAGCATTTGGCATGAGGTCAGAAGAACTCTCGAGTGCAGCCATCTGCTTGATGGCCTTCGTTGGCTTTGCCATTATCTATCAAGAATCCCAGCCTCTCAATCACTACAAGAGAATGGTTCTTCTAGTAAATATCCTAGCCTTCCTGGTTTCAAGCAGTATCTTAGGTAGATTCTTTAACATGAGCCCCTTGAGGATTCAAACACTGCTGATCTGTGCCATCATGGCCGTTCTTGCTCTCGTCTTGATTCAAGTTTTCAAGAAGTTGGTGGGCTGGTTCTTCCATCGGAAGAAATAAAAGAAAAGGCAACTCTTAAAAATAGAGTTGTCTCAGATTGAAGAAAAAGATATTTTGGAAACTTTCCTTAGGTGAGTACGGACGTCAGCGAACTTCTACGAAGTTCCATGACT
>CABKMC010000066.1 GCA_902373455.1 uncultured Streptococcus sp. | reverse complement strand
GGTAATATAGTACGGTATGTGGTGCTAGCACATCCGTTATATTAGATCTAATAGGAGGAAACACAGAAATGGCTAAAGTATGTTATTTCACAGGTCGTAAGACTGTATCAGGTAACAACCGTTCACACGCTATGAACCAAACAAAACGTGCCGTAAAACCAAACCTTCAAAAAGTAACTGTCCTTATCGATGGTAAACCTAAAAAAGTTTGGGCTTCAGCTCGTGCATTGAAATCTGGTAAAGTAGAACGCGTTTAATAAAGAATGAAGGCTGGGCATAAAGTGTCCAGCCTTCGCTTTTTGATAGAAATAGTAGTATGACGCAGTGGTTGATTGGAACTACTCATGTTTGAAACATTCGTACTTCCTAATCAACTGTGCGGGGGTGGGAATACGAACTCTTTTGAACGAATCGGAGTTCTTTCCCACTCCCTTTTCTTTTTCTCCAGAGACAGCTGTCACAGCGGGAGAAGAATAATCCCTACCCTTTTACAGCTGATCTCTTTTATGGTAAAATAGAATATAAAATACTTTTGAGGTAGAAATTATGACAGTAAAAATCAATACAAAGGACGGTCAAATTGAATTGACTGATGAGGTTATCGCAACTGTTGTAGGCGGTGCTGCTACTGAGATCTTCGGTGTGGTTGGAATGGCCAGCAAAAATGCGATCAAAGATAATTTCCAAGCCCTCCTAGGGAAAGAAAACTTCTCTAAAGGTGTTGTTGTCAAAACAACGGAAGCAGGAACTATCGCAGTTGATGTTTACACTGTTTTGAGCTATGGAACAAAAATTAGCGAAGTCTCAAAAAATATTCAAGAACGTGTGAAATTTAGTTTGGAAAATCAACTTGGAATCACTACGGATACTGTGAATGTCTATATTCAAAATATCAAGATTGTGGGAGAATAATCGTGGCTAATATTACTACAAGTTTATTTCAAGAAATGGTTCAAGCGGGGGCTACGCGCTTAAATAAACAAGCGGAATATGTAAACTCTTTGAACGTCTTTCCTGTACCAGACGGGGACACAGGAACCAATATGGGAATGACCATCGAAAATGGGGCCAAAGAAGTATCTGACCGTTCTGCTTCAACTGTTGGTGAAGCAGCAGGGATCTTCGCTAAAGGTCTCTTGATGGGCGCGCGTGGGAACTCAGGAGTCATCACTTCTCAATTGTTCCGTGGATTTTCTCAAAGTGTCAAAGACAAAGAAGAATTGGATGGAGCAGCACTTGCAGCAGCCTTCCAGTCTGGTGTAGAAGTCGCTTATAAAGCCGTTATGAAGCCGGTTGAAGGTACCATTTTGACGGTTTCTCGTGGGGCAGCCATCGGTGCCAAGAAAAAAGCAGAATCGACTAATGATGCGGTAGAAGTCATGCGTGCAGCTCTTGAAGGAGCTAAAACAGCTCTTGCTAAGACTCCAGATATGTTGCCGGTCTTGAAAGAAGTTGGTGTGGTAGACTCTGGTGGTCAAGGTTTGGTCTTCATCTATGAAGGATTCTTGTCAGCCTTGACAGGAGAATTCATCGCTTCTGAAGAGTTCCAAGCAACACCTGCAACCATGTCAGAAATGATCAATGCAGAACACCACAAGTCAGTCGCTGGTCATGTCGCAACTGAAGACATCAAGTTTGGTTACTGTACAGAAATCATGGTCGCTTTGAAACAAGGTCCAACTTATGTCAAAGACTTCGATTACGATGAATTCCGTAACTATTTGAACAACCTTGGGGATTCCCTATTGGTGGTGAATGACGATGAGATTGTCAAAGTTCACGTCCATACAGAAGATCCAGGTCTAGTCATGCAAGAAGGTCTTAAATACGGAAGCTTGGTGAAAGTGAAAGTTGACAACATGCGCAACCAACACGAAGCGCAAGTTGAAAAAGAAGAGCGTCAAGCCAAACCAGTTGAAGAAAAAGAATATGCGATCATTGCAGTCGTTGCGGGTGACGGATTGGCTGATATCTTTAAAGCGCAAGGGGTGGATTACATCATCTCTGGTGGTCAAACCATGAACCCATCAACAGAAGACTTTGTTAAAGCTGTTGAAGAGTTGAATGCGCGCAACATCATTATCTTGCCAAACAACAAAAATATCTTGATGGCCGCTCAATCTGCAGCAGAAGTGATTGATCAACCAGCAGCAGTTGTAGAGACCAAGACCATCCCTCAAGGATTGACCAGTCTTCTTGCCTTTGATGAAAGCAAATCGATCGAAGAAAACTACGAACGCATGAGCGCTTCATTGGGCGATGTTGTGTCTGGTAGTGTGACGACAGCGGTTCGCGATACCACTATCGACGGCCTTGAAATCCATGAAAATGACAATCTTGGAATGGTCGATGGTAAGATCGTCGTTTCAAACCCAGATATGATGGAAACCTTGGAAGAAACCTTCGCTCATATGTTGGACGAAGATAGTGAAATTGTGACCATCTATGTCGGTGAAGACGGCAGTGAGGAGTTGGCAAACGAATTGGCCCAAGCCCTTGCTGAGAAGTATGAGGATGTAGAAGTGGAAATCCACCAAGGCGGCCAACCAGTCTACCCATACTTGTTTAGTGTAGAATAATTGAACAGAAGGTTCCTTTCGGAACCTTTTTTTGTAGATAGAAAAAGGAGGAGATTCCCTATGAAATCGGAGTGATTTGGAGAATTTGAGACGGAAGTGAGCCCTCCAATGAGGCTTTATTAGTGAAGAAAAGGGGATTTTGCAAAAAGTATCAAATTCATCAGTTTTTTATTCAAACTGAAGGGCTTGAAATGAGGGGGAAATGGTTTGAAAAGTGGAGTTTTTAGACAAGAAAGACGCGATATGTTATACTGATAACAGTATGTGAAAGGAGAGTTATAAAAATGAAGAAATTTTTTGTAACCCTTGGGCTAGCCATTTTGGTATTGACTGGTTGTTCGCAATCCCAAACAAAGAAAACAACACCCGCTAGCTCATCTAGCAGTTCCTCTGTTAAAAAAGAAGTAAAAAATGAAGAAAAAACCACAACCTTAGTTGGAGATATCAAGGGAACAAAACACCGGGATATCATCAAATCAAAGGGAGATAAGGTTGAAAACCTTCGTATTGAAGTGACAGCTGATCTCCCCCAACAACTTGGAACTATCGCAGCAGAGAAGTCACCTGAAGAACTCACAGCAGCCATTCAAGCTTTGTTGGAACAAAACGAAGACTACAAGAAGTTAAAAACCGTTCCTGGTTTTAGCTTGGAATATAGTGTTACACCAGAGAAAAAATTGCTCTCAATCAGTGTGATTGATCTGAATCAAATTGATGCCAAGTCTCTAGAAGAAATTTCTTACTTCAAAGATGCTGGTCTCAATGACTTGAAGAATATGAAGGCGGACGCCTTGATCAAGGCCTTGAAATTGCATGGCATGAAAGAAGAAGGCCAGTAAGAAGAATAGAAAAAGTCGAGTGAAGTCACTTGGCTTTTTTTAGTGACTTTTGTCATGTGAGCGAGTGACAAAATCATCTAGTGGCCGTTATTTTCTTTTCATATAATAAAGTCAGAAAGTAAGAGGAAAGAAAAATGAAACAATGGTTTTATAAAGTGTTTACGTTAACAGTGGTGGGGATGGTCGTCTATTTGATCTTTTCAAAGGATGATAGTCTCTATTACCATTTTCCTTGGGAATTATTTGCTGAGCTTGGCATCATGAGCTGGGCAGTCCAAGAAGGGTTAAGAATGGTCAAGGCTGTTAAAAAGGAGATGGAGCAATGAAAAAAAACGGGAGTGACTTTGGTTTTTTTTGTCATCATGCCAGCTGGCCAAGCCTGTTTGAAAGGATAATCTCATGAGTGTCATTAGAGTAGAAAACTTGCAAAAAAGGATCAAAGGAAAAGTGATTCTAGAAGATCTTTCTTTTGCGGTTGAACGGGGGGATTGTCTGGCCTTGATCGGGCCTAACGGAGCAGGGAAGACGACCTTGATGAATTGCCTCCTAGGAGATAGAAAGGCGACTTCTGGAATCATTGAAGTAGAGGGGAAAGCTCCTGGTCATCCTCAGTTAAAGACCAGCGTTTCTTATCTCCCTCAAGAGAATGCTATCGTGCAAAAGTTAACCGTGCAGGAATTGATCAGTTTCTTTCGCTCTATTTATCCCAACCCTTTAACGGTCAATGAAATCGATGATTTATTGCGATTTAGTCTAGAACAAAAGAAACAGTTGGCCAGTAAGCTGTCTGGTGGGCAAAAACGTCTCCTATCCTTTGTCCTGACCTTGATTGGTCGTCCCAGTCTTCTGTTTTTGGATGAGCCGACGGCTGCCATGGATACGTCCACTCGCCAACGCTTTTGGGAGATTGTCGGGCATTTAAAGGATCAAGGTGTGACTATTGTCTATTCTTCCCATTACATTGAGGAAGTAGAGCATACAGCTGACCGGATCCTGGTCTTGCACCAGGGACGTTTGCTTCGAGATACGACGCCACTAGCTATGAGAAGTGAAGAGGTAGAAAAACATTTTACCCTGCCTTTGCGATACCAAGCTCTAGTGGCAGGGATGGACGGAATTGGTCAAGTGACGGTAAAACCTGATGCCCTTCAAGTTGTGACAGGTGATGCCAATCGTTTGTGGACTCGATTGCAAGAAGAAGGCTGTTCGATCCAAGAGATCGAAGTGACCAATCGAAGTTTATTGGATTCTATTTTTGAAAATACAAAGGAAGTAGGTAGAGAAGATGAAACGCATGAAAGCTCTCGGCGTGGTTGAGTGGCATTTGACCAGACGCCAAGCCATTTATTATTTATTATCAATAGGGATGCCCACGGCCTTTTATCTCTTCTTTTCAGGGATGTACCAGGACACACCAGGGGCACCCGCTCACTTTATGAGGGATTATCTTCTCTCCATGACGGCTTTTTCCATGATGTCTACGGCTCTATTTTCCTTTCCAACAGTTCTTGAAACCGATCGACTCAATAATTGGCAAAAAGTCTTGCGCCATACCCCGGTATCTATGGTAGAATATTATCTAATAAAGGTTGCGGGTCTCTTTGTAGACTTTCTCCTATCCATTGGGGTCGTCTTTACCGTGGGTCATGTGGTGCGGCATGTGAACATGTCTCTACAGGATTGGGTCTTAGCAGCCTTCCTTCTCATCCTAGGAAGTCTAGCTTTTGTAGCTATCGGTCTGGTCTTGACCTTGCTTCCTTCTAGTCAATTGATGTCGGTTGCGGGCAATCTCCTCTATATGGGACTGGCTGTCATGGGTGGCCTATGGATGCCCATTAGTGTCTTTCCAGAATGGATGCAAGCTATTGGTAAATGCCTGCCAACCTATCAATTGATGGAACTGATCAAGACCTTTTTAAATAAGGGGCAGGTCAATGGCTTTGCTAGTCTCTATTTAACCTTGTTTACCTTGGTCTTGTTTACCCTTGTCATCGTCTATCGCCGTCATTCTGAGGTTCGTGCATGATTGAAAAACTCAAGCGTATTCATTATATGTTTTACGCTAGCCTAGTCTTTATGGGATTCCCCTTTATCTCTATTTTATTGGGTGAGGTTCCCTACTGGCACTTCTTTTTAGCCCTCTTGTTTATTGCTTCCTATCTAGGAATCTTGATTACTGAAAACAAAAAGCTGATCTGGATTTATTGGCTGTACCTCCTAGCCTATGTAGCAGGAAATACTCTTTTTATTAACGCCAACTATTTTTGGTTTTATTTCTTCATCAGTAACCTGTTAGTCTATCATTTTGAGATTCGCAATTTTCGCTCTCCTTATCTTTGGACAGTTTTTCTATCGCAATTCCTACTTTTTGGAGTTATCTTTTTCAGACAGAATGCGATGGAGTATGAATGGGTATTTTTAATCATCATTTTCTTTTTTACCCATGCCATGACTTACGGCATGGTTCGGATTCGGATGATGGAAGAGTTGAAAGCTGACCATGCCAAGCAAAATGCCCAGATCAATCTCTTGCTGGCAGAAAACGAGCGCCATCGGATTGGCCGTGATTTGCATGACAGTCTGGGCCACACCTTTGCTATGCTCAGTGTCAAGGCAGACCTGGTTGATCAATTCTTAGCATTGGGTCAGGTTGAGAAGGCGCAGGAGCAGGTGCAAGAGATTCAAGCCATTAGTCAAGAGTCCATGCACCAAGTCCGAGAGATTGTGGAGAACTTGAAGCAGCGAACCCTGGCAAGAGAGCTGGAAACCGTCAAGCAAATGCTAGAAGTGGCGCAAGTCAAAGTGGAGATCCAAAACAATCTCGATACAGCTAGCATCTCGCCTGTTCTAGAGTCTGCTCTGGCCATGGTGTCTCTGGAACTAGCCACCAATATGATCAAACATGCCAAAGCGACGCAAGCCCTTCTCACTTATCGCTCCACCGAAACAGGGGTAGAAATGGTCGCAGAAGACAATGGTATCGGCTTTGATAAGGTCTCGGATAAGGACCTGCACTCAATCCGCGAACGGATTGCCTTGTTGGGAGGAGAGCTGGATATCAGTCATCAATACAAGCCGACCCGCATAGAAATACGGATCCCCTATCAAGAAAGGAAATAAGATGCGCTTATTAGTTGCAGAAGACCAAAGTATGTTGCGCGATGCCCTCTGCCAGCTCCTGCTTTTGCAAGAGGATGTAGAAGAAGTCTTGCAGGCTGGAGATGGGCAAGAAGCCATTCGCTTACTCGAAACCCATCCAGTTGATATTGCTATTTTAGATATTGAGATGCCTATCAAAACAGGACTAGAAGTGTTGGAATGGGCCAAAAGTCAACAACCCCAGCTCAAGGTTGTCATCGTTACCACCTTTAAGAGACCGGGTTATTTTGAGCGGGCCCTCAAGGCCGGAGTCGATGCCTATGTTCTAAAAGAGCGACGCATCACGGACTTGATGGCGACTCTTCATGCAGTTTTAGCAGGGCAAAAAGAATATTCACCAGAATTAATGGAAGGAATCTTGACCCATCCCAATCCTCTAAGCCCTCAGGAGCAAGCAGTCCTAAAAGAAGTCGCTAAAGGGGCTTCTAACCAAGAAATTGCCGATCGCTTATTTCTTTCAAACGGAACCATCCGTAATTACATGTCGGCTATTTTGACCAAGTTGGATGCGGAAAATCGGACGGAGGCAGCAAGGATTGCCCAAGAAAAGGGTTGGTTATAAGGAAGAAAAGAGAGTGGGACAGAAATCGGTAATTCGTTAGAATTCGATTTCGTCGTCCCACCT
>CABKMC010000065.1 GCA_902373455.1 uncultured Streptococcus sp. | reverse complement strand
ATATAAAATGATGAGAGATAATCGTATTTCTTATTTTGCTCCTGCAGATTATTCAGATGGGAGTGAACTTGACGAACTAGTAAAATTGATTATTGATAAAACTGTATACAATGAAAAACTGTATGAGAAAAAGTACAATAATCAAAAAGAAGCTATTGAACAAGCTAAACCAAAAGAAGAGCAAGAGAAGTTAGATTTAATCAACTCATTAGAAAGTAGTGGTAGTTTCAAAAATACTCATGCTTTAGTTGAAAAATTATCAAAATACACTAGTTGGAAATATGAAGAATTAGAAGACCTCTTAGAGATTGCGCTGGAAAATACACAGGTATGGCATATTTTAAATGATCCAGATATTAGAAAGTTTTACCAGTATCTAATTGAACAACTTGGTAGCAATACTGATGAGTTAATTAGAGACAAAGTTGAAAAGATTCAACAAAAATTTGGATCATAAATTGTAGATGAGAATTGTTAGGTAGGTTTTGACGGAGAATGATTTTATAAAACTAGAGAAAATTGATATCTCAACTGTGGCTCAAAATTTTGCAAATTTATTAGTTGAATGAACTTCAAAAAGAAACCCTTAAAAGATATGTTTATCTAACCTTCAAAAAATCCCTTTATCAGCAACCATAAGCACATCATTTTTCGAATAGTATAAGTGAGCCCTTTTGATTCGTTCAAAGGGTACTCCTTAGCGTTTAATAACTTAAAAGTATTTACTTTTAATAACTTTAGAGTTATAATAAATTCGAAAAGAGGTTGCTTTGTGCACGCTATTTATTTTTATAAGGACAAACAGGGGAACCAACCGGTCCTGGACTACATGAGGGAGTTAGCTCGTCACGATAGCAAGGACAGCCGGATCAAACTAAACAAGCTCAACGACTATATCGAGCTTTTGAGCCAGCAGGGAACCCGTGCTGGCCAACCCTACATCAAGCATCTGGATGCAGAGATCTGGGAGTTGAGACCTTTGCGGGATAGGATTTTATTCGTGGCTTGGCTGGATGGGAGCTTTGTCTTACTGCATCATTTTGTCAAAAAGACGCAAAAGACACCCAGACGAGAGATCGAGAAAGCCAAGCGGGAGTTGCAAGATTTGAAGGAAAGAGGGCTTAGAGATGAAGAATAGTGCCATCGGCAGCAATTGGAAAGATGTGAGAGCAGAGCTCTTCACCAAGGAAGAAATCCTGGAAAGTGATCTGCGGGTCGCGATTATGTCAGAGCTGATCGAAGCTCGGCATGAAAAGGGCATTAGCCAAAAGAAACTAGAAGAACTCAGTGGGGTCAGTCAACCGGTTATCGCTCGGATGGAGACAGGAAAGACCAGTCCTCAATTGGACACGGTCTTGAAAGTCTTAGCCAGTCTGGGCAAGACCCTCGCCGTCGTCCCACTGGAACAAGAAAAGGTCTAAAAGAAATCAGAAAGAATTACTATGGAAACAACACAAACCTCCCAGGCGCTCTACCAAGCCCTGTGGAACTCAGCGGACGTGCTGCGCTCTAAGATGGATGCCAATGACTATAAGTCTTACCTTTTGGGGATGATTTTTTACAAGTACCTCTCAGATAAGTTACTCTTCTTCGTGGCGGAGACCATGGAGGAGGAGACAGAGAGTCTGGATGAAGCCTTGGCGCTTTACCGTTCTTACTATGAGGATCCAGACTCTCAAGAGGACTTGATCTCCGTTATCACCGATGAGCTCAACTATGTCATCAAGCCAGACTTGACCTTTACGGCCTTGGTGGACCGGGTCAATGAAGGGACCTTCCAGCTGGAAGATCTAGCTCAGGGCTTCCGAGACATCGAGCAAAGTGACGACCTCTATGAGAATCTCTTTGAGGACATTGATCTCTATTCCAAGAAACTAGGGGCGACACCTCAAAAGCAAAACCAGCTAGTGGCTGCCGTTATGAAAGAATTGGCAGTGTTGGACGTTGCGGGTCATGCGGGTGATATGCTTGGAGATGCTTACGAATACTTGATTGGTCAGTTTGCGACTGACTCTGGTAAGAAGGCAGGAGAGTTCTATACGCCCCAGCCTGTAGCCAAGCTCATGACCCAGATTGCCTTTTTAGGGCGTGAAGACGAGCAGGGCTTTACCATCTACGATGCCACCATGGGATCAGGCTCCCTCTTGCTCAATGCCAAGAAGTTTTCTCACCAGCCTCAAACGGTCCAGTACTTTGGTCAGGAGCTCAATACCTCTACCTATAACCTGGCTCGGATGAACATGATTCTACACGGGGTTCCAGTGGAAAACCAGTTCTTGCACAATGCCGATACGTTGGATGAAGACTGGCCAACTCAAGAGCCGACCAACTTTGACGGTGTTCTCATGAACCCTCCATACTCTGCTAAGTGGTCTGCAAGCTCTGGCTTTATGGCTGACCCTCGTTTCTCTCCTTTTGGGAAACTGGCGCCCCAGTCCAAGGCTGACTTTGCCTTTCTCTTGCATGGATATTACCACCTCAAGCAGGATAATGGGGTTATGGCTATCGTCCTTCCCCATGGTGTTCTTTTCCGTGGAAATGCGGAGGGAACTATTCGTAAGGCCTTGTTAGAAGAAGGAGCTATTGATACGGTTATCGGTCTACCTGCCAATATCTTCTTTAATACCAGCATCCCAACGACGGTCATCATTCTAAAAAAGAACCGTACTAATCGCGATGTCTACTTTATCGATGCCTCTAAGGAATTTGACAAGGGCAAGAACCAGAACATCATGACGGATGCCCATATCGAGAAGATCCTCATGGCCTATAAGAGCAGAGAGGACATGGATAAGTTTGCCCATCTGGCAAGCTTTGAGGAGATCGTCGAGAAT
Source organism: uncultured Streptococcus sp. (assembly GCA_902373455.1). Lineage (GTDB taxonomy): Bacteria > Bacillota > Bacilli > Lactobacillales > Streptococcaceae > Streptococcus. The sequence continues at coordinate 4,537 of CABKMC010000065.1, read as the reverse complement.
GACTACAACCTCAATATCCCACGCTATGTGGATACCTTTGAGGAAGAAGAAGTAGAGCCACTGAAAGATATCGTGGCTAAGATCAACCAAACCAACGCCACTATTGAGACTCAGACAGCCTCCCTCTTAGACATGCTCAGCCAGCTTCATGGAACAACGCCTGAAGCCAATGCCGAACTCAAGAAATTCGTCGAGGAGTTTAAGGGGTAAGGTATGAGGAGATAGTAGTAGGTAAAGGATATTCCTTTCGATATTCCCAATTTTTTTCGAATTATAGAAGTAGAGGGACCTTCCCTCTATTTTTTATCGAAAAGGAGTAGGGATGCAAAAGAGACACGCGCATGTATCGCCAACCTTGGACATCATGGCCAAGAAGATTTTTAGTTTGCCGGAGGTAACGACGGCTTTTATTCGAGACATTTTAGAGCTGGATGTGGCGGACGCTCAGATTGTGGAGGGAAGCCAGCCCCATAGCATGGCCTATGAGGAGGATGACTTGTTCTCCACTGCGGTGGATGTGAGAGCCAAGCTCCACGACGGGACCGAGGTGATCATCGAGATCCAGATTCGCAAGCAGCAGTATTTCTTGAATCGCTTCCATTACTATTTGGCCAATCAGCTGGTGGAGAATGTACAAAAACTGCGCCAGCAAGGACAGACACATAAGATGTACGAGCAGATGGAGCCCGTCTATGGGATTGCGATTTTGGAGAAGTCGCTCTTACTGGACGAAGAGGCCGCCATCAACAAATACTGGCTGACCAATAGCCGGTCCGGCAAGCAACTCAAGGCCTATTATAAAAATGGCAAGCACCAAAATCTTCTGCAGGTTGCCTTTTTAGAGCTAGACAAGTATAATAAAGATGAGAAGCTGACAGATGCAGGTAGACAGTGGCTGGAGTTTTTTGGGAATCTTCCCTTCACAAAATCCCCCAGTCAGGCTGTGGCTCATGCAGATTCATTACTAGATTCATCTAGCTGGACCAAGGAGGAGAAGACCATGATAGACGAGCGTATTCGTATTCAAGAAAATTATGATATGACCCTGGAGACGGCGATTGATGAAGCGCGTGAAGAAGGTTTGGAGCAAGGATTGGAACAAGGTCTAGAGAAAGGCTTGGAACAAGGTCGTAATGAAGAACGTCTGCAGTTAATCCGCAAAATGGTTTCGCGAGGAATGTCGCCTGAGTTGATTTCGGATATGACGGGCTTAACCATTGAAGAAATCAAATCTATGTTAGCGTAAGATCCAGCTGGACCAAGGAGGAGAAGACCATGATAGACGAGCGTATTCGTATTCAAGAAAATTATGATATGACCCTGGAGACGGCGATTGATGAAGCGCGTGAAGAAGGTTTGGAGCAAGGATTGGAACAAGGTCTAGAGAAAGGCTTGGAACAAGGTCGTAATGAAGAACGTCTGCAGTTAATCCGCAAAATGGTTTCGCGAGGAATGTCGCCTGAGTTGATTTCGGATATGACGGGCTTAACCATTGAAGAAATCAAATCTATGTTAGCGTAAGATCCAGCTGGACCAAGGAGGAGAAGACCATGATAGACGAGCGTATTCGTATTCAAGAAAATTATGATATGACCATGGAGACGGCGATTGATGAAGCGCGAGAAGAAGGTTTAGTACAAGGGCTGGAACAAGGTCGTAAACAGTTGGTATGCGAGATGGCCTCACGAGGAATGTCGCCTGAGTTGATCTCGGATATGACGGGCTTAACCATTGAAGAAATTGAGACTCTTCTTTCCTAAGTCGTTAACGGAGGCATCGCCTCTTTTCTTTTTTGAAAAAACTTGAAAATTTTCCTAGTTTTTCAATCCGCCTTTCTAGAATTGTGGTAGAATAGAGTCAACAAAGAGCTATCCTCACCAACAGTGTGATCGATACTAGAAAAGAGGATTCTGATGACAAGAAAAATTGGTATTATTGGTTTGGGGCATGTGGGTGCGACCTTGGCCCACAGCATGATTTTGAAACACACCTGTGATCACTTGGTCTTGATTGATACCAATGAGAAAAAAGTCAAGGCAGATGCCTTGGATTTCTGTGATACAGTTGCCAATACGGGGTATCCGGTTCATATCACAGTCAATGACTACGCGGCTTTAAAAGATGCGGATGTCGTGGTGTCGACTCTTGGAAATATCGAGTTGCAGGCTAATAACACAGATGACCGTTTTGCGGAGCTTCCTTTTACTAGCAAGCAAGTGGTGCAAGTGGCGCGTGATTTGAAGGCTTCTGGCTTTAGTGGGGTCTTATTGGTAGTGACCAATCCGGTCGATGCAGTCACTCAACTCTACCAACAATACACCGGCCTTCCAAAAGAGCAGGTGATTGGGACAGGGACATTGCTGGATACAGCTCGGATGAAGCGCGCAGTCGCCGATCGTTTGCAGGTTTCTCCTGCTAGTGTATCAGGCTATAACCTTGGTGAGCACGGAAATTCTCAATTTGTTGCTTGGAGTCAGGTCCGTGTCAAAGGATACGCTATTACCGATCTCTTCTCTCAAGAAGAGCTGGATGCCATCAACTACGAGTCCTTGCGTGGTGGTCACACTGTATTTTTTGGCAAATTCTATACCAACTTTGGGATTGCTGCAGCAGCTCAACGCTTAGCAGAAGCTGTGATCAATGATAGCCACGAGGAAATGCCGGTCTCTAACTATCGTCCAGAATATGGAACCTATCTTGGCTATCCAGCGATTGTAGGTCGAAAAGGAATTATTGAACGATTGGACTTGCATTTGACAGAAGAAGAAAAAGAAAAATTACTCCATTCAGCTGAAACCATCAAGGAAAACACACGAAAAGGGCTGGAGCATGCATAAAAGAGAGGAGGCTGGGACAAAAGTCCTAGCCTCTCAATTGTCTTAGCCCTTGCTTAGTGAATTTAATAAAGTTTAGTAAATCCTAAGTTGTAATTCTTGACATTACATCTAGGGCGTGTATAATAGTTAATATAACAAATATTCTTACAACAGAAAGAGAAAGCAACTATGAAAAACATTTTATTTATCGTCGGATCTCTTCGTCAAGGATCTTTCAACCACCAAATGGCCCAGAAAGCAGAAAGCCTTCTTGAAGGAAAAGCAACGGTGACTTACTTGGACTACAAGGACATCCCAATGATGAACCAAGATTTGGAAACGCCCACCTTGCCAGCTGTGCAAGCAGCGCGTGATGCGGTCCTTGCTGCGGATGCCATCTGGATCTTCTCACCAGTCTACAACTTTGCCATTCCAGGTGTAGTGAAAAACCTGATCGACTGGCTTAGCCGTGCCCTTGACCTGTCAGAAACTCGTGGTCCATCTGCTCTTCAAGACAAGATCGTAACCGTCTCTTCAGTCGCTAATGGAGGACACGAGCCAATGTTTGTGGCTTACCAAGCGCTCTTACCATTCGTTCGGACTCAAGTAGTGGGTGACTTCACAGGAACAACCGTGAACCCAGAAGCTTGGGCAACAGGTGAATTAGTCTTGACAGATGAAGCAATCGCAGGATTAGAAAAACAAGCCCAAGCTTTATTAGAAGCATAAGAAAAGCATAAAAAAAGTTGAGACAGAAGTCTCAGCTTTTTTTAAATACTAAACAATTGTCCGAAGAAGTAAGTCACACCCATGGTGAGAAGGCCAATGATCAGGTTGCGAAGCATGGCTGGCTTGGTTGGTGCTTTTCCTAGTTTCGCACTGGTATAGCCAGTGAAGATCAAGGATAGTCCAACAACGAAGACTGTCACTGGAATGCGATAGTTAACTGGAAAGAGAATGATAGAGAGCATTGGAGGAAGGGAACCAATAGAAAAAGCAAGGAAGCTAGATGCAGCTGCATGCCAAGGATTGGTAAATTCTTCGTATTCAATGCCGTATTTCTCTTCGACCAAGGCTTTGAGGGGGTGTTTCAGAAAGGCCCGCTCTGTCAGAATTTTTGCTGAAGTTTCACATTCTCCATTTTCAAGATAAGCATGGTAGAGAGAGTCTCTAGCTAACTTTGGATCACGATCTAATAAGGCTTGTTCGCGGTTCACAGCAGCTTCTTCCGTGTCTTTTTGTGTGGAAACAGAAACATACTCACCACCCGCCATCGAAAAGGCACCGGCCAGAATTGCAGACAAGCCAGATAAGAAAATGATCCAGATGTTATGCGTGGCACTGGCCACCCCGATCACCACTCCAGCAATAGAAATAATCCCATCATTGGCCCCTAGAACCGCAGCTCTCAAGATATTCAAGCGATCGCTAAATGATTCATCTACTCCATGTTTTATTTCAGTCATACAATGTCTCCTTTTCCTTATTTAGAATGATTATAAATAAAATACAGAAAGAAATCAAGGATTTTAACTCAAATGATAAAAGTTAGACAATTTAATGGAACCTTTTAGTTGTAAAATTTGACATTACAAGCAAAATGGAGAGAGAATTTGACATACACCTATCCTATCAAGGTTTATTTAGCAGAAGTGCATAATTTTTGAGGATCCTGATGGCATTCTAACGCGAGTGCGGAAAGGATAACTAAAAACAGCAGG
>CABKMC010000064.1 GCA_902373455.1 uncultured Streptococcus sp. | reverse complement strand
GTTGTTCTCCAGCTTGGGCCGTTGTTACAGAAATAAAGTCAACTTCTGAACAACTTTGGTCTAACAACTGACTGATTTGTTCTGCAACAGCATCTTGTTTTGAGACTGTAATGGTCAAATGACGGCGCCGTTGATGATCTGCCTTACTCTGTTTGTTCTCCAATACAAGCCAAACCCCTAGTAAAGAGAGGGTTGATAAAATGGCCAATAAAAGATAGCCCGATCCTGCTGCTAGTCCTATAATCATGGCTAGAAAAATCGCAATCAACTCTCTCGAACCACTCGTAGCTGACCGGAAACGAATCAAACTAAAGGTCCCTGCCACTGCAATCGAGGTTCCCAAACTTCCATTGACCAAAAAGATCACTAAGGTCATCATACAAGGAAGCAAGGTCAAACTAATGACAAACTCTCGAGTGTACAGTGTCCGGTATTTATAGGTCCAAGATAGGGCCATTCCTAGAAAGAGGCTGATCAAAAGGGCCAGCAGTAAGCGCAAGGGATCCACCGTTGCTGTGGCATTATTAAAAATAGAATCAAATAGATTAGACATAGGCAGCACCTACCGTTTCTTCCACTGGTCTTGGGGCATAATCCAATCCTTGTGATTTATGATAAGCACAGCTATATTTTGAAAATTTCTGCTTGACCAAACCATACTTCTCTATAATATCCTTTAACCATTGAGGTTCTTGTCCGGGAGCCTTAATTTCCATAATCACGAAGTCATCCTCTAACAAAGGTTCTCCTTTCTTCCCATGAAAAAGACTAACAGCTTGATCACGAAAGACTAAGTTTTGATCGATTGTCACGCGAATTTTCTGATAAGGATAGCCCTGAATGGATTTCTTTTCTTTGAGAGACAAGCGATCATAGTAAATGAACATCCGTGGTTCCAATCGATGACCATAGCGTTTACACAATCTCTGAATCTCTTGCACTAAGTCTGGATCTTGTATCTGATGATCTACTTTCCCATCTGTCATCAAGTTAATAATGGCTTGTGAAGTAGCGACTAGACGGAATTTATGGCCAATTCCTTCTTCATCTTTTGACTTCACCTCTAGAAATACCGGACTGTCTGCTTGAGGTGTTTCTATATAAGTCCGCATCCGAATTTTTTCACGGCGGTGTTGTTTCGCAAGAGCATCTTGAATGACCTCAAAATTTTCCGTATCAAAATAAATGTTTGAAATAGTTGAAGTTGGGTAATCATCTTCTACGACGTATTCTTTTAAGTCTTTGATCAAGTCTTTTACGTCATCTTTTGCGACGATATATTTTGTTTCGATTCGTTTAAAACTTGTCTCAATTGTTTTTTTCATGTTTCTACTCCTTTAAGGGGGGATATTGCTTCTAATCTTCAGTAAGTATGGATACGACTTACGTGTTTTCTAGTTTAATGGGACTTTCTTAACTGGTCATTAAGCCAAACTTAAAGAAAACTAAAGTTAAGATTCCTTTCAGAAAAACTTTAGGAAACTTTCAGCTAGCAACTTTAGACTAGGAGCATATCAATTGAACGAGAGGAAAAGCTCATGAAATCAAACAAATGGAAATTTTTATTAACGGGGGCCGCAACCCTCACCCTACTAACAGCGTGTAGCCAAGCATCATCTCAATCAGCTACAAAAAGCAATACTGCACAAACAACCGCTACTTCTACTTCAAAAAATAAAACAAACAATTCCAACTATTTTACAGATAAGGACAAGGACACCTCTTATGATGAAAGCAAAGCCTCTACTGTAAAACTGTCTGGATCTTCTGCAAGTGTATCAGGTGACGGCGTAGCTGTATCTGGATCAACTGTGACCATCTCAAAGGCTGGAACCTATGTCATCTCTGGTGAATCCGATGGGGTTCAAATCAAGGTCGAAGCAGGTGACTCAGATGATGTTCACATCGTCTTGAAAGGCGTTACCATGACCAACACCAACGCACCAATCTCTGCTACAAAAGCAGGACATGTTTACCTCACTTTAGCAGATGGCACGACCAATACCTTGTCTGATTCAAGTTCAAACAATGATGAAGATGCTGATGCAGTCATCTTCTCTAAAGGAGACCTTACCATCAATGGTTCAGGTACACTCAACATTAATGCCAAGAAGAACAATGGGATCAAGGCAAATGATACCCTCCACATCACAGGTGGAACCTATAAGATCACGGCTGTAGGAGATGCCTTCAATGTCAATGACGAACTCAATATCACTGGCACGACCATGACCATCGATGCAGATGAAGATGCAGTCAAGGTGGATAATGATGAAGATACTTCGGTCGGAACCATGTACCTTTCAGATAACAAAATGACCATCACAGCAGGAGACGATGGCATCCATGCTTCTGGTGATCTGATCATCGATAGCGGAACCTATAAGGTAACCGAGTCTGTCGAAGGTCTCGAAGGAAAATCGATCACCATTAACGGTGGAGATATCACCATCTATGCAACCGATGATGGTGTCAATGCAGCCAATGCCAATGCCAACCAAGATGAAATTTTCTTCACTATGAATGGTGGAACCCTCAACGTTGAAGTTGGCCAAGGCGATACCGATCCAATTGATTCGAATGGAAATATCACCGTTACCGGAGGAACCATTAAATTAACAGGTCAATCTGGATTCGACTTTGATGGTACCGCTACCTACACCGGTGGAGATATCTATATCAATGGTGAAAAACAAACAGAAATTGTCAATTCCATGCCTGGAGGCGGTGGTGCTCCCGGCGGTGGCGGACCTCAAGGTGGTGGACCTGGAGGCGGACATCCATAACAACAAATAAAGGCAGGATTTCTTCCTGACCTTTTTTTGTTACTCTTTTTATGATAGAATAGAAAATCAATCAACTTGTTGAAAGGAATATGATGAAAAAACAGACACTACCTCTTTTCTTCACACTCTTGCTGTCTCTTCTTTTTCTATCAGCCTGTGTGCCGGACCTTAAGATCAATTTTAAACAAGAGCCTACTACTACCAGCTCAAAAAAGAAAACCACTAAAAAAAGTAGCTCGAGTCGTTCAACTAGCTCAACTAGCACAGGTAATTCCTCTAGCTCTCCCTCAACTACTACGGAGACCACTTCTGACATCATCACAACCGAAGGGCTCCCTAGAAATGCCCAAGAAGCACCCAAGGATAAAATTTATGCAACAGGGAACTTAAAAGTAGCCTACTCTAGAAATGACGACAATATTTTTGTACAAACGCCGGATTATGAAGGGTATACCACTGCTCTTGTCCAAAAAATCCTTGGAAATCCAGAGAAACAAATAACAGACCCTGCTTATATTAGCGAATCTTTTCAAAATATTGAACTAGAAAATATTAAAAATCTCTACCGTAAGGGGAAAATTACAGAAGAACAAGCTCATGCCTTTTTATTGGGGGCAGTTGATCTGAAACAAGCTTCTAAATTCGGAGTAGATTACACCATTTACACCTATAAAAACAAGACCATCCAACTGGTCTTTGAAAACGACCAACTTCTCTATATTACGCCAAATCCTGATGTTGTCTTCTTTAAATAATGAATATTCTCGCTTAAACAAGCGAGAATTTTTGTTTCACATGAAACAAAAAACTCTCAACTCCAAATGAGTTGAGAGTTCTTGACGATTAGTCCTCTTCATATTTTTTTGGATTGTAAAACCACATCCCTAGTCCCGCAAATAGAGCAATGGTCATCAAAAGAAAGACCACTTGATTTCCAATTTCTCCTGTCATCGAAATCGTTTGACGAAGACCAGAGACGGTATAGCTCATTGGCAAGAATGGATGAATGGCTTGGAAAAATCCATTTGTCAAAGCAAGAGGATAGGTTCCTGCACTAGAAGCCAATTGCAAGAGCAAGAGGATCAAGGAAAAGAAAGCACCGATCTTTCTTTGCCATGTTGTCAAAGCAGTCACGATAGACATGAAGGCCACACTACCAATCACACAAAGGAAGAGAGTAGCCATCTCATGATTAGCTGATAAACCAATCAAGTGAACGGCACCATAGACCAAGACTCCTGCAATCACCGCAATCGTTCCGTTGACCTCAAAGCGAGATTTAAACCATGCCCAGCGACTTTCAGGATGACGACCGGATGGCAATTTTGCAAAGATCATATTGGTTGACAAGGCACAAACAAAGAGTGCTACAGAGATCATATAAGGAGCCATTCCGACACCATTCACCGGGACATTGTCATGGTCTGTTTTAGACAAAGTGACAGGATCTGCTAAGGTTTTAGCGTTTTCTTTTTCAGTTGTAGCCACATTCAATTGTCCCTTAGCATCGTTTAATCCTTGACTCAAGGTTTGGCTTCCTGTTGCTAATTCACCTAAACCATTTGTCAATGCTTGGCCACCTGCTGCTAATTTGCTGGACCCATCTGAGATTTGATTTGCACCGTCGGCTAGTTTATCAGCTCCGGTCACCAGTTGACCTGATTTTTCTGTCAACTGATTGACACCAGTGACAAGTTTATTGACACCACCTGCCAACTCTGGAGTCTTGCTGTTCAATTGTCCTACACCGTCAGCTAATTTTCCAGCACCAGCAACCAATTCACCCGACTTACCTGTTAATTGGGTCGCTCCTGAAGCCAGTTGATTCATGCCTGATGTCAAGGCAGGCATCTTCCCATTTAACTCACCTAGACCAGAAGCTAATTGATTGCTTCCTGCAAGTAATTCTGATGATTTACTATCTAGTTGACCAACACCTGCTGCTAACTGACTAGCCCCATTTGTTAAAGTACTGCTATTCGTCTGAAGTTGGGTTGCTCCATTAGCGATTTTATCAACACCAGCTGTATAAGCGCTGATCCCTTGACTGATGGTTTGACTAGCTGGCAACAATTGTCCACTAACTGCGGATTGGATCTTAGACAAGCCACTTGACAAGTCTGTCAAGGTAGAAGAAGCTGTCGGTAAAACTTGATTGGCTGCCGTTTGCAGTTGTGTCAAGCTATTTCCTGTATTCAAACTACCTTGGATCGTTTGAATCGTTGTCAAGATTCCTTGAGCCGCCGTTTCACTCGAGCTTGGGCTCGATGAGATCGCCGCATTGATCTCCGCTTGTTGGTCAGCTGTCATTGCTTGATAGGCTGCTGTTCCTTGCACACTTGCAAGGGCATTTGCACGATCTGCTTGGGCTGAAGCAAGGATTGATTGAGCTGAATTCGCAATACTCGTCAATCCAGACGAAAGTTGACTGGTATCTACTGTAGCATTTTGAATCGCTGCATTTAATTGGTTTAAACCAGCTGCCAATTGATCAATCTGAGCAGATTGACTTGTAGAAGCTTGTAGCTGGCTTGATAATGTTTGAATACCTGATTCTAATTGTGAAACCCCATTTCGAAGGGTAGCAGATTGACTACTTAATTGACCCGCTCCCTCTGATAAAGTAGCGACTCCATTTGTATAGGTTGCTAAACCATTTGAAAAGTTAGACAGGCCTGAATTCAATTGACGCACACCATTGGTATAATTCCCAAGACCATCATTGAGGGTACCCATACCGCTGGTTAACTGACCAACTCCTGAGGCCAACTGAGGGGTTTGACTCGCCATTTGATTGAGACCATTTCCTAATCGATCCACTCCGGTAGCGTAAGCCATCAAGCCTGTATTAAAAGTACCAAACCCATTATTTAATTGATTGACGCCAGATACCAAGTTTGGAAGTTGACCAGCCATTTGATTGAGACCATTTCCTAATTGACCAACACCATCTGTATAAGCCGCAAGACCCGTACGAAGAGTGGTTGCACCATCTGAAAATGCTAAGCTTGAACGAGCCAATGTATTCAAATTAGTAGACAGTGTTTGACCACCATCTTCCAATTTACTTGCACCATCTGCTAATTTAGCACTTCCATCTGCCGCTGTCCCCATACCAGTTTTAAGCGATCCCATTTTAGAAAATAAAGCTGTTGTATACGTATTGGTCACTTTTTCAGCCACTGACTGCTTCATTTTTGTCATCGCAGTGTCACTCATTTTCCCTGCGATAAAACTATGACCACTGGATGTTTGGTAATCAATGGTCATCTGTTCCGGATGATTGGTTAAGATGGAGCTAGCTTTTTTTGAAAGATCCTCAGGCAGGGTTACAATCATATAATAATCGCCATTTTTGAGACCATCTTTCGCAGCTTTCTCATCTACAAAATGAAAATCAAGTGAGTCATTGTCCTTCAAATTGGACACCATGTCTTTCCCGATTTCCATTTTTTGTCCATTATATGTAGCAGATTGATCCTTATTGACAACCGCTACAGGAAGATCCGAAACTTGGCCATATGGATCCCACATGGAAGATAGAAAAATAATATTATAAAGAGCTGGAATCAAAGCAACTCCAATCATGACAATGATAAATGTTGGCTTTTTAAGAATAGCCTTCCATTCTTTCATCATATTTTTTGTCTCCTTTTTATACACATTGTCTAAATTTCTGATATAATAGATTATACAGTTTCTAGAAATTTTCACAAGTAGGAAATCTTTATTTTTAGACACTGTGTATATTTTTGTGCAAAAAGGATTAACAGATGACTGAGAGCAATAAACGATTAAAAACAAAACGAAATATCGAGGAGGCGATGGTTCGACTACTAGAAAAGGAATCATTCGACCAAATCACAACGGTTGAGTTAGCACAAGAATCCGGCATTAGTCGCTCTAGCTTTTATACCCACTATCGAGACAAGTATGATATGATCGAGCGCTACCAACAAGCACTCTTTCACAAGCTTGAATATATCTTTGATAAACACCAAGATGACAAGCGCCAAGCGATTACAGAAGTGTTCGAATTTCTAACCAAGGAGCCACTCTTTGCGGTTCTTCTGACAGAGAATGGAACCAAAGAGATCCAAACCTTCTTACGACATAAATTACAGATTCTTTTGGTTGATAGTTTGCAAGAGCGCTATAGTCATAAATCATTAACAGATATTGAAAGAGTCTACAGTTCTGTCTATCTGACCAATGCCTTCTTCGGAGTCTGTCAGATGTGGGTTTCGCGCGGAAAAAAAGAAAGTCCTCAACAAATGGCTGAATTTTTAATGAAAATGTTACGGTAACAGTCTCTCCTGATCTAGATAGATCAGGATTTTTTTATTAGCAGTTTTAGGTTTTAAGAAAACAAAAAACTGTCTCATGTAATGAGACAGCTTTAGAAAATTTGTAACTGAACAAAGCCAGAAATCAACCCTTTAAGACAAAACAAAAAGCCCACTGTAGTAGGCTTTCTGCAAAGTATATCTTAAAATTAAAGCATTTTGTTATCAGCACTTAAACATGTATAGTAATAATAAGGCAACCTAACTACCAAAAACATTGTATTTCAACAATCACTAACAAAGTGAGACATGCTGGGGTAACTTAAAGGGTAGTAAAAAGGGAACTAAAT
>CABKMC010000063.1 GCA_902373455.1 uncultured Streptococcus sp. | reverse complement strand
TAAAGAGGAATAGCATAGGTATCTTCATTTAACAAACGGTTAACGGATAAGCTTATATGTGTTTCTACCATTTATCTTTTTCCTCTTCTATAATTTGTTCCATCGTATAATTTTCAAATAATTCTCTATCTATCTTAACCATGAAATCATTCGGAGTCACAGCATGGGCTAAAACTTGAAATAGTTTTTGAACTTCTCTTTGTCTGAACTTCCCGCCTGCAGCGTAGTTTCCTACAGTAGCGTCATATATGGCTCGAGACTTCACACGGGGGTAGTAAGCCCAAATAAACAAGGTTTCTACTATTTCCTTTGATAGCTTATCTTTTCCAAATCTCTCCGCAAAGAGAGAACAAATGTTTAGAAACAGATTGTGGCACTTGCGATAGCGCCCCTTTGAACTATTGTAAATTTTTAACATACCTTCAGGGTAATCTGAACCATTTTCTTCACTCTTAGGATCATTAAAAATTCCTAACTGTTTATTTAAAACATCTATATGATCTTTAATCATTTGATGAACAGATTCAATATATTCAAAAAATTTGCTTCCATCTATGATTGGCATAGTAATTGACATAGGGAAGTTTTCAATATGACGATATAATTCTAGGTATGGAAAATTCTGATTTAAATCAACACCTTTAAAATCGTCAATAAAATCTTCTGTAAAACGCAGATAAGAACCATAACGCTTGTTAGTTAGTCCTGTTTCTCCCCTAGACCAACGTCTCATACGGAAAAGATGCTTATCAAATAAATCTTTCAGACTTAAATCGTCATCTTCCACAAACTGCTCCCATTTCTCAACAATTTTTTCATCTTCTGAGTCTTGTTGACGCAGATGATAGGCTTTGAGTAAATCATGAGGTTCTAAAGATTTTCCACGATTATTCTGAGAATCAAATAATTGAAAGGCTTCTGCCAAACGTTCCTCTGGCATGATGATACAAGAAATAGAACAATTTTCCAATAAAAATTCGCAAATATCTTTTGCCTGGCTTGTACCAACCAATTGAGTTAAATTTTCCCACTCGTTATAATTTTCGCTTGCATGATAGCAGGATATCTCTCCAAATTCAGCACCTAAAAGTTGATTAGCGCCTTCATAATCCTTTAACTTTTCTAATGAATGAAGAAACAAGGAAATAGAAATTAGTCGTTGTTGCCCATCTACAATATCTAAGTATCCACCATTATCATGAAAGATAACAGAGCCAACTTGATATTCCTTTTTTTCCATAGCATCTCGTAAATCATAAAAAAGATTACGAATATGCTTTCTGTTCCACTTATAAGGTCTTTGATAAGAAGGAATCCGCAAATTCCCTTCTTTCAATAGCTCTCCAACCTTTTTTGAAGTAAATTGAATACTCATTTTATCTGCCTTTATCGTATTTTTTAAAAAACTACAAATTCATATGAATCTGTAGTTAAGGGTAGCTAATTCTTTTGAATAAAAATCATTTATCCATCAAAACAAATCATCAAACAAACTCAACTGATTATCCTCTGGCATATTGCCCAGAATGCCCATTTCATCCATCTTTTCAACCAGGGTGGACGAGACACCGCCACGCTTACGGAGCTCCGTCTTAGAAAGGAATTCTCCTTCTTCACGCGCCCGCACGATTTGCTTGGCAACGTTCTCTCCTAGACCATCCATCGCGACAAATGGTGGAATGAGGGTGTCCCCATCGATCAAGAATTCTGTTGCCTGACTGCGATAGAGGTCGAGCTTGCCAAACTTGAAGCCACGCTCCCACATCTCATTGACAATCTCAAGGGTGGTGTAGAGGTCGATCTCTACGTTGGAAGCTTCGTTGTTCTTGCGTTTCTCAGCAATCTCTTTCATCCGAGCTTTCACGGCCTCAAGGCCTGCACCCATGGTCTTGATGTCAAAGGCCTTGGCCCGAATCGAGAAGTAGGCACAGTAATAATAGAGAGGATGATGCACCTTAAAGTAGGCCACCCGAAGGGCCATCATAACGTAGGCCGCCGCATGGGCTTTGGGGAACATGTACTTGATCTTTCCACAGGACTCGATGTACCACTCAGGAACATTGTTTTCCTTCATGGCTTGGATATAGCCATTGCGCTCTTCTTCTGAGATCTTGAGCCACATGCCTTTCCGCACACGCTCCATGATGGTAAAGGCCATCTTAGGCTTGAGACCCGCGTGCATGAGGTACACCATGATGTCGTCCCGACACCCGATAACGGTCGATAGATCGGCAATGCCCGCCTTGATCAAGTCTTGGGCATTTCCCAACCACACGTCGGTACCGTGAGAAAGACCAGAGAGCTGAAGTAACTCTGCGAAGGTCGTCGGATGAGTCTCTTCGACCATGCCCCGAACAAAGTTGGTCCCAAACTCTGGAATCCCCAACATCCCTGTCGGCGTTCCAATCTGCTCGGCTGTCACCCCTAGCACTTCTGTCCCAGAAAAGAGGGCCATGACCCCTGGATCATCCATAGGGATATCATTTGGATCAATGCCTGACAAGTCCTGGAGCTTCCGAATCATGGTCGGATCATCATGTCCCAGGACATCGAGCTTGAGGACGTTCTCATCGATATCGTGGAAGTTAAAGTGAGTGGTCTGCCATTCAGCGGTCACATCGTCTGCCGGATACTGGACCGGAGTAAAGTCATAGACATCCATATAGTTTGGAATAACAACGATTCCCCCCGGGTGCTGACCGGTCGTCCGTTTGACCCCAGCTGCACCAAGAGCCAAGCGCTCGACTTCGGCATCGCGGTAGTACTTGCCAAAATCACGCTCATAGCCCTTGACAAAGCCGTAGGCAGTCTTAGCTGCGACCGTACCTACCGTTCCTGCCCGGAAGGCATATTCTTCCCCAAAGATATCACGAACATCCAAGTGGGCACTCGGCTGGTCTTCCCCTGAGAAGTTCAAATCGATATCGGGTACCTTGTCCCCATCGAAACCAAGGAAGGTTTCAAAAGGAATATCCTGCCCGTTTTTGCTGAGCTTGTGGCCACAGTTTGGACAATCCTTGTCCGGCATATCAAAACCAGATCCATAAGAACCATCAGTGATGAACTCACTGTACTGGCACTGGCTACAAACATAGTGAGGCGAAAGCGGATTGACCTCAGTGATCCCGATCATGGTCGCGACAAAGCTAGATCCAACGGATCCACGCGATCCAACCAGGTAGCCCCGCTCATTGGAACGGTGCACCAGCATCTGTGAAGCCAGATAAATCACGGCAAAGCCATTCCCCAAGATGGAGGTCAATTCTTTTTCAATCCGCAGATCGACAATGTCAGGGAGCGGATTACCATAGATCTCAAAGGCTCGCTTATAGGTCAATTCCGCAACTGTTTCTTCGGCCTTGTCGATAAATGGCGTATAGAGGTCACCCTTGACCACTTCGACCGGCTCAAAGGTCTCTGCGAGTGCATTGGTATTTTCAATGACAATCTTGCGTGCCAAGTCTTCTCCCAAAAAGGCAAATTCATCCAACATTTCATTGGTGGTTCTGAAATGCGCTTTTGGCAGTGGCGCTGGCTGGGCATCTTCTCCGTGCCCAATGGTCCGGTTGATCATGGCCCCTTGACCGAGACTACGGACAATGATCTCCCGATAGATCTCATCTTCCGGCTCCAGATAGTGGACATTTCCTGTCGCAAGAACGGGCTTGCCGAGACGATCCCCCACTTCGATCAAGCTCTTGATAATGGTCTGGAGCTCCTCCATGTCCTTGACCTGCTCCTTGGCAATGAGAGGTGCATAGATAGCCGGTGGCATAACCTCGATAAAGTCGTAGTACTTGGCCACTTCGACTGCCGCATCCACACCTTGCGACATGACCGCATCAAAGACTTCCCCTTCTGAGCAGGCTGATCCGAGGATCAAGCCCTCGCGATGGGCATCCAGCACAGTCTTGGGAATCCGTGGGACTCCTTCGAAATACTTGGTCCCAGAAAGTGAGACCAGTTTAAACATGTTCTTAAGGCCGGTCTGATTCTTGACATAGAGGGTCGCATGCTTGACCCGCGCCTTCTTATAAGAATTCTCATCGATCAAATCGATATTCAAATCCTTGAGATTGGTCACCCCATGCTTTTCAGCGACATCTTTGATGAAGATAAAGAGCAGGCGCCCCGTCGCTTCCGCATCGTAGTTGGCCATGTGGTGGTGCTCCAAGCCTACCCCAAAGCGCTTGGTCAATGGCCCCAAACCATGCCGTTTAAAATCTGGGTAGAGGTTGCGGGCAAATTCCAGGGTATCGATGACCGGCTGGGTGATCTTAGGAAGCCCATGACGCTCGTAGTTGGCATTCATGAAGCCCACGTCAAAGGTGGCATTGTGGGCAACGAGAACCGTTCCCTCACAGAAGGCCTGAAATTCCTTCAAGACCTGCACCAAGGGCTTGGCACCCCGGACATGTTCATTTGTGATTCCCGTCAATTGGGTCGTAAAGGCGGACAGAGGATGGCCTGGATCGATAAACTCATCAAACTCCTCAATGACATTGCCCTTGTACATCTTAGAAGCGGCGACCTGGATCAAGTCATTATAAATAGCTGAAAGTCCCGTCGTTTCCACGTCAAAGACCACATAAGTCGCTTCATTGAGGTCCAGATCCACCTCGTTATAGGTGATGGGCACCTTGTCCTCTACGATATTGGCTTCCATCCCATAGATCAGCTGGATCCCAGCTTTCTTGGCTGCTTTAAAGCCATGCGGGAAACTCTGCACATTACCATGGTCAGTGATAGCTACCGCCTTGTGGCCCCACTCAGCTGCCTTGGCGATCAGCTCTTCGACTTCCGGCAGGGCATCCATTGTCGACATATTGGTATGCGCGTGGAATTCCACCCGGCGCTCGCCTTCTGGCATCAGGTCCTTGCGGGCATAATGGACGACTTCCTGGATGTCTTGGACATTCATGGTCAAGTCGCGCGTGAAATTGTTCATTTCGATATTTCCCCGCACCCGTAGCCAGCTGTTCTTCTTGATCATGTCAAACTTCTGGGCTTCTTCCTCATTTTTGACCCATTTCTGAAGAGAAAAACTCGAGGTATAGTCGGTCATCTTAAAGCTGATCAAGACCCGACCGGTCCGTGTCACCTTGTGCTCCACGTCAAAGACCACACCCTCAAAGACAATCCGGTTCTCTTCTGTCGTGATCTCGATCATCGGAGTGATCTCAGCCTTGTCTAGCTTAGGTTTAGCCGCAGCTTTCTTAGCCTTGAAGTCAAAGGCCGGCTTTTCTTCAACTGCTGGTGGCGGAGCCATCTGGGCCAAGGATTCCATAGCCCGCAAGGTCTCTTCATTAGCCGCTTGGAAGATCTTTTCATTTTCCTGCTCAAAGCGCGCCACTTCTTGCTCTGTCAACTCCTCATCAGACTCCACCCGACAGGTGAAATGCGGAAAACCAAAGGATTCCAACTGCTTGACAAGATTGGGCAAATGGTTCTTACGAAAATGCTCCGTATCAACCGAAGAAGGCCCGGAGATGATCAATTCCTGCCCTTCCGCACGCACCTGTAAGTCTTGGTAGAGCCCCTTAAAGCCTTGACTTGCGCAAGGGCCATCCTCAAAGACCTCCCGGTAGTAGGCCTGCAATAAATCATCAGAAAAATCCGGATTGGCCACTTGGATGGTAAAGGTCGCCTGGTTTCCCGTCTTTGAAAATTCGTCCTTCAAGCGCTGGCGCAATTCCTTAAACAAAGCAATCGGCAAGACCTCCGCAAAAGCAAAGCGGAACTCCCATACCCGACTGACCTTGTGCACCACGACTTCTTGAATCTCCGCATGCAAAAAGGCACTGGAAGATCGCATCTCCAGCGGCATATCCAGCTGATCCATTAAAATTTCAAAGGTGTTGGACATTGTTTCTCCCTTGATCTTGATTCTTTTGCTCGCTTTTGAATAGTCCGATTTTTACGCAAAAAACAGACCAGTCAAAAACATTCGTAACCCTTATTTTATCACAATTTAAGGATTAATTCGAGGGAGAAGTGAAGACAAAAAAATCACCGATAGGACGGTGATTTCTCTTCATCTTTTATTCAGTTAGGGCTGATCCATCATTTATACTTCATCCCCATGACGATGGCCACAACTGCCAAAATAGGAAATAAAATTAACATCCAGATTCCAATCCACATCTGCCGTTTAAAAAGCCTGTCTAATCCACTATAGCGTTCAACGTATGATTCTTTTGGACAGGCTGGATTATACCAGACCGTCATGGTCAATCCCAGTGGAAAAGCATCTTGAAAAAGATTGCCCTTTGAGACTGTAGAATTGGTGTAGATGGTTATCCTTTGCGCCATCAAATCGATGTCGCTAGCCGCTTGATTCGTTTTCCAAGGGAGGGTTACCCGCACTACCCGATAATATTTCAGGCTATTTCGATAGGTCTGACCATCCACTCTATATTCTACAATTGGAGCTGCTACAATTTGTGCCCTCTTATAGCCAACTACCACTCCCTCAACGCTCTTTGATGAGAGGGTCTTAATCCTAACTTCTCTTCTATAAAAATGTCCAAAAAAGAGTACTTCAAACAAAGGAAATCCAATAACAGCCATAGCAATTACTAGAAGTATTCTGATATCAGGCATGTCCATCACCTACTTCATCATCAGATCTGTGATACTCAGACTCATCTTCGTTTCATCCGATATCTTCTCTACGATCGAGCTTTGTTCGCTCGTCAAAGGAAGCAATAAGAGAGTCGCTGATTGGGTCGGTAACTTAGGATTGTTCGATAGACTATACTGGACCACTTGATCTTGATAAATCGAGTGGCCATCATAACTCCAGCTAATTTTAAAGGTCGCATCATGGTCAATATTCGTTGTCATTTTGTTGACCAACATAAATACAGCATATTCCTGTTGCTCTACAGTATAGGTGCTCCCTGTATAATATACAGTGATATCCCCTTGATCGCCAACTTCCAGATGCTCCTTAACCAACCTCTTACCCAGTTCCATCAAATCCGATGCCTTTCCTTCGAATTGGGGTGCAACTACAAATTTCAAGTCCTTTTCCTCTTTAGCAGATGAGGAGGCTTTTGAGGTTTGCTCCGTATTGCTTGCGGTTGCCTTCTTGGCCTCTTTTTTCGGCTGAGCACAAGCTGTTAATACAAGCACACTCGCCAGCAATACCATCATCTTTTTCATGGATCATTTCCCTTCTTATGTGATTGAGTTAGATTTAAAAACATTTTCTACTATCATACCGGAAATTAGTTTGAAGAGCAAGTTCGTCACTAGGTGGAGAGAGTTGGGTATGAAAAAAGAGAGAACCAGGTGGTTCTCTCTAAAATCTTTTTCGCTTCTCTTCTTTTTCAGCTAAAGCATTAAAGAGTTTAGCTCGTTACTTTCTTAAAAAAATGTGCTATGCAGGGAAATCGTTGAATTGTGAATTTATATGTTCTACCATTTTACGACGGTGGAAACGATCTGAAGAATTTTTCCCATTAGAAACAAAGTGATCCTGTCTTTGAGACCTTGTACCAAAAGGTATTTCTTTTATTCCGCCATCAATCATTCCTTCTAACTC
>CABKMC010000062.1 GCA_902373455.1 uncultured Streptococcus sp. | reverse complement strand
ACTTTTTTGTCACACTAGGAGACGGAGCAAAAGAATTTTCTGAAGAAGAAGTGGCTTCAAATGTGACTCTCGTAACTTATCTCCCTTACAAAGAATACATACCGCAAATGGACTATGTGATTCACCATGGAGGGGCTGGAATCTTTTATCAGTGCATCGAATTTAAGAAACCAGCCTTGATCTTGCCGCATGATTATGACCAATTTGACTATGCCATTCGAGGAGTAGAAGCAGGGATTGCTTTTCAAGCTCATCGAAATCGCACTGAAGAAATTCAAGCAGGTTTTAACGCCCTGTTAGAAAAAGAATCTTGGGAAGAGTTAGCGAGACTAAACAAACTATCAAAAACCTATAAACCGTTGGATACCTTAGAATTTGAAATTCAACGATTATTAAGACGTGGAACGGATGGAAAACTATGAAAATTCTTGTAACAGGCGCGACTGGCTTCCTTGGAAAATATGTGATTAAGGAGTTATTGGATCACGACTATTCCATTGTAGCCTTTGGCCGAAACGAAAAAGTTGGGAAGGCTCTGGAAATGAGCGCGTCCAATTTGTTAAAGGAGATTTGAGCTCTATCGAGGAACTAAGACAAGCTTTTCAGGAAATTGATGCTGTTGTTCATGCAGGAGCCTTGTCCACTGCTTGGGGACCTTGGAAGGCTTTCTATCAGGCAAATGTCATCGGTACTCAAAATGTCCTTGACTTGTGCCGTGAATATGCGGTAAAACGCCTAGTTTATGTCTCTTCTCCTAGTATTTATGCAGCTGGAAAAGACCAATTAAACATCAAGGAAAGCGATGCTCCAACAGAAAACCACCTCAACAATTACATCCGAAGCAAATTGGCTTCTGAAAAACTATTTCCTGACTATCCAGATGTGCCAAGTATTATCTTGCGTCCGAGAGGATTATTTGGTGTAGGAGATACCAGTATCTTGCCTCGGGTTTTACGCCTTAGTCGAAAAATTGGGATTCCTTTGATTCGAGGAGGAGAGCAGCTCATGGATATGACCTGTGTGGAAAATGTCGCCCTAGCCATTCGTTTGGCTTTGGAAGCAAAAGAAGCACACGGACAGGTTTATAATATTACAAATGGAGAACCAAAGACCTTTAAGTATTTGATCGAAACAACACTAAAAGGATTAGGAGAACCTATCCACTATCGGAACATTCCAGCAGCTCTAGTAGCAGGTGTGGCGTACAGCCTTGAAGGGGTGTATCGATTATTTCATATAAAAGCTGAACCCCCCTTGACTCGCTACACCTATTATCTCCTTCGCTATAGCCAAACTCTTGATATTCAAAAGGCCCAAACCGAACTTGGCTATTATCCAAAAATGACCATTGAAGAAGGGATTGACAACTATGTCCAACATGATCGAGCACATTGATTATTTTCCAGCAGGTTTTTGTAGCAGTCATTCTGGACTCTTATTCAAAGGGATTCCGAATGAAAAAATGCAATTTCCAGCAGGTGTCTTTTTGATTCATCATCGTGAAAAAGGCTATATTTTGTACGATACTGGCTATCATTATGAGATCAAGAAAAAAGCACGGTATTTCTGGTACCGCCTAGCAACGCCTATGCAGATGAAAAAGGAAGACCAGATTGACTACTTATTGCAAGAGCGTGGAATTGATCCAGCAGCCATTTCCTATGTGTTTCTTTCGCATTTGCACCCTGATCATCTCGGCGGAGCAGCACTTTTTCCAAATGCTCATTTCTTTGTAACTCAGGAAGTCTATGAAGTGTACCTGAAGCCGAAATTCAAAGATCTGATTTTTAAAGAGTTTCTTCCAGCTGATTTCAAAGATCGTGTGACTTGTCTCAAAGCAGATCAAACGCATCCTGCTTTCCCTTACCGCCCGACTGCGGACCTATTTGGTGATGGGAGTATTCTCGTATCATCTATCGATGGGCATGCAAGAGGGCAGGGGTGTCTGTATATGGATGAGCTGAAACTCTATATAGGTGCAGATCTATGCTGGGGAGTGGATCTCTTGCCTTACACACGAAAAATGCGTCTCATTCCTTCCTTTGTACAGGACAATAAGAAGGCCTATCTCCAGGGGGCAGATTTGCTAGAGAAACTATTACAAGAGGGCATTCAAGTTGTTGTCAGCCACGACCCGCAAGATCGGATTGAAAGGATTTTAAATGAAAAAAACAGTCTTTCTGAAAACCTTTATTGAAACCAGATGGTGCCACCGATTCCGTTCAAAAGAGGCCTTGAAGCGATACCAAGATAAGCAATTGGCACGCTACCATGCATTTATCACTTCTCAATCTCCCTATTTTCAAACCCATTCTCCCGAATCCTTTGGAACGATGGATAAATCGTTTATGATGACACATTTCAATGAACTCAATACCCTAGGGGTGGATCGAGATCAGGCTTTAGAAATGGCGATTCGCGGAGAACAGACGCGAGATTTTACTGAGATGAATGGAGAAGTAGCAGTAGGCTTGTCTTCTGGGACTTCAGGCCACCGAGGAGTTTTTGTCACCACAGAAAAAGAAAGAAGCATGTGGGCTGCAGCGATCTTAGCCAAGATGCTACCGAAAGGAAAACTGTTTGGTCATCGCATTGCCTTTTTCTTACGAGCGGACAATGAACTTTATCAAACCATTAATTCAGGCCTTATTCGCTTGGAATATTTTGATATTTTCAAGGATAGCAAGGAGCATTTAGAGCGTCTCAAAGACTATCAACCAACCATTGTGGTCGCACCAGCTTCAACCTTGATTGAGTTAGCCAACTATGTCAGCAATCAGCAACTTGCGATTCAACCTGTCAAGGTTGTTTCTGTCGCAGAGATCCTAGAAGATCGAGATGCACAGACCATCGCCAAAGCTTTTCAACTAGACACGGTTGATCAGGTCTATCAAGCGACAGAGGGATTTTTAGCTTGTACCTGTTCAGAAGGCAATCTACATCTCAACGAAGATATTTTGTCTGTCGAAAAAGAGTATCTTGATGATAGCCGCTTTTATCCGATTATTACGGATTTCAAACGAACCAGTCAACCTATCTATCGCTACCGCCTCAATGATATTTTGGTGGAAGAAAAGTCTCCTTGCCCTTGTGGTTCCGTCTTTACTCGAATCGCAAAGATCGAAGGACGATCGGACGATATCTTCTATTTCAATAAAGAAGATGGCAGTAGCCAGATAATCTATCCGGATTTTATTCGACGGTGCATTCTCTTTGTCGAAAATATTCAGGACTATCAAGTAACTCAGTTGGCAGATGGATCCATTACCATTGCCTTGAGTCACCGGACAGAGTCTATGGAGCAAGCGATCTTTGCTCAATTTGAACTCTTAGCTCAGCAAAAACAATTCATTCTCCCAAGTATTCAATTTATCGATTACCAATGGGACCCAACACGTAAATTAAAACGTGTTCAACGACTTCAATAAAAGGAGAATCCTATGACTACCGTAAAAAGACATTTGCAAATTAAAGGTTATGGAACAGCACTTCCAGCTCATACCGTAACTTTCAAAGACCAGACTCGTTACCGCGTGAAAGAAGGAGAAGAAACACAGATTGATCTTGCGGCGCGTGCGATTGAAGCGGCTTTAAACCATGCGGGACTTGAAATGGCAGACATCGACTGCCTGGTTTCGGCTAGTGCGGTTGGCGTTCAGCCCATTCCTTGTACAGCTGCTTTGATCCATGAGCGCGTGGCCAAGGGACTGACGATTCCTGCTATGGATATCAATACCACCTGTACCAGTTTTGTATCAGCTTTAAGCACTGTTTCTTATCTGATTGAAGGTGGTGAATACCGTCGGGTTCTGATTGTATCTAGTGAAGTAGGGAGCCTAGGGCTGAATCCCAAACAAAAAGAAAGCTTTGAACTGTTTAGC
Source organism: uncultured Streptococcus sp. (assembly GCA_902373455.1). GTDB lineage: Bacteria > Bacillota > Bacilli > Lactobacillales > Streptococcaceae > Streptococcus. The sequence continues at coordinate 3,719 of CABKMC010000062.1, read as the reverse complement.
GATGGCGCTGCAGCCTTTATCTTTGAAGCAACAAAGGAAGATAAAGGAATCATTGCCAGCATGCAACGTACCTGGTCTGAGGGAGCTCATGATACCGAAATTCGTGGTGGTTTGACAGCGTATCATCCAAAATTGTACTCTGAAGCAACCAAGACTGATTTCATGTTTGACATGAAAGGGAAGAAAATCCTTTTGCTTTCTGCCCGTGTTATTCCAGAAATGTTCCAAGAATTCGAAGAGAAATCAGGCGTTTCTAAAGATGCTGTAGACTATATTATTCCTCACCAAGCAAGTCGTGCCTTACCACTCGTCATGGACAAATTAGGCGTTGGCAAAGACAAGTACCTCAATATTGTCAGTGATTATGGAAATATGGTTTCGGTAGCCGTGCCTTTCGGCCTAGCCTATGCACTGGATCATGGCTATGTGAAGGAAGGAGATACCATCTTCTTGATGGGAACTGCAGCAGGGATGACGGTCAATATGCTGGCACTGAAACTTTAATGATGAATCCTCTTATTTCAAGCTCAAAAAGCATCAAGTCCCGCTAGTCTTTAGCGGGCTTTTTTGATATAATGAAAGGTATGGAAATTGAGAAAACCAACCGAATGAATGCGCTCTTTGAGTTTTATGCAGCGCTCTTGACGGACAAGCAGATGAACTACATCGAGCTCTACTACGCAGATGACTACAGCTTGGCTGAGATTGCAGAAGAGTTTGGAGTGAGCCGTCAAGCGGTCTATGACAATATTAAACGTACAGAAAAGATTTTGGAAGACTACGAAATGAAACTCCATATGTATTCCGATTACATTGTACGCAGCCAGATTTTTGATCAGATTTTAGAACGCTATCCGGAAGATACTTTTCTACAAGAGCAGGTTGAAATTTTATCAAGCATTGACAATCGGGAGTGATTATGGGCAGTCTCGTCATTTATCAAGGAATACCTTGCAAACTATTAGTCGCAGAGGAAGTATTTCCTACTCGACTACAGATTATCTCGCCCAATGATATCTCCAAAGCTATGCAAATAGGTTTTAGCTGTTGGGGATATCCAAATGAAATCATGAAAGAAGTCACACCCGAAGAACTAGAATGTTTGCAACATTTCGGACGATTTCCACTGAATTGAAAAACTAGGAGAAAGAGTATGGCATTTGAAAGTTTAACCGAACGTTTACAAAACGTCTTTAAAAATCTTCGTAAGAAAGGGAAAATCTCTGAAGCAGATGTCCAAGAGGCAACCAAAGAGATTCGTCTAGCCCTCTTAGAGGCCGACGTTGCCCTTCCTGTTGTAAAAGACTTCATCAAACGGGTCCGCGAACGGGCTGTAGGTCATGAAGTCATCGAAACCTTGAACCCTGCCCAACAAATCGTGAAGATTGTTGATGAAGAATTGACAGCGATTTTGGGTTCAGAAACAGCAGAAATTATCAAATCTCCAAAGATTCCAACCATTATCATGATGGTCGGTCTTCAAGGGGCTGGTAAAACAACTTTTGCGGGTAAATTGGCCAACAAATTGGTCAAGGAAGAGAATGCACGTCCTTTGATGATTGCGGCCGATATCTATCGTCCAGCAGCCATTGACCAGTTGAAGACTCTTGGTCAGCAGATCAATGTCCCTGTCTTCTCACTTGGTACAGAAGTCCCTGCAGTAGAGATCGTTCGTCAAGGTTTGGAGCAGGCAAGAGCCAACCACAATGACTATGTCTTGATCGATACGGCGGGTCGTCTGCAAATCGATGAAAAACTCATGGGCGAGTTGCGCGACGTCAAAGCCCTTGCTGAGCCAAATGAAATCCTCTTGGTTGTCGATGCCATGATTGGTCAAGAAGCAGCCAATGTGGCGCGTGAGTTTAACGAACAACTCGAAGTGACCGGGGTGATCTTGACCAAGATTGATGGGGATACCCGTGGTGGTGCAGCCCTTTCTGTCCGTCAGATTACTGGGAAGCCAATCAAATTCACTGGTACTGGTGAAAAAATCACTGATATCGAAACCTTCCATCCAGACCGCATGTCTGGTCGGATCCTCGGTATGGGGGATATGCTGACGCTGATCGAGAAAGCTTCTCAAGAATACGATGAGAAACGTTCCCTTGAACTCGCTGAGAAGATGCGGGAAAATACCTTTGACTTCAATGACTTTATTGATCAATTAGACCAAGTTCAAAATATGGGTCCAATGGAAGATCTGCTCAAGATGCTTCCAGGGATGGCCAACAATCCAGCCATGAAAAACCTCAAGGTTGATGAACGAGAAATTGCTCGTAAACGCGCGATTGTATCATCCATGACCCCAGCTGAACGCGAAAATCCAGATTTGTTGAATCCTAGCCGTCGTCGTCGGATTGCTGCTGGTTCAGGAAACAGCTTTGTCGAAGTCAATAAATTCATTAAGGACTTTAACCAAGCCAAACAGATGATGCAAGGCGTCCTCTCTGGCGATATGAACAAGATGATGAAACAAATGGGGCTTAATCCAAATAATTTGCCGAAGAATATGCCTGGTGGAATGCCTGATATGTCGGCCCTCGAAGGCATGATGGGACAAGGTGGAATGCCTGACTTGTCAGCTCTTGGTGGAGGCGCTGGCATGCCTGATATGAGCCAAATGTTCGGTGGTGGTCTCAAAGGAAAAGCCGGTGAATTTATGATGAAACGGGCGATGAACAAGATGGCCAAACAAATGCGCAAGAATAAGAAAAAACGGAAATAATCGTTTCTAATAAGGGCCTAGAACACACTGTTCTGGGTTCTTTTAGAAACTACTACTAGAGGAAAGATGTTAAAAAAACTATTTCAACAAGTCATTCGTTTCTTTATCAAAATGTTTTCTTCCAGCCATAAACCCTTTCAATTTCCAAAAGGATCGAAGAAACCACCGATTAGACCGATCATCTTTGTACCTGGGAGTTCTGCTAGCATCCAGCGATTCAACGGAACCATCCGCATGCTCCATCGTTTTTCTAGAAAAAAACAGAGTCTCTTAAAAATAAAAGTCAACAAAGACGATTCTATAGAGATGGAAGGAAGACTGAATACAAAAGAGTCGAATCCAATGATTGTGATTGGCTTTGAGAATAATCGCGATGGCTACAGCAATATCAAGCAGCAAATCGAATCCCTTAAGATCGCTTTAACCTATCTTCTTGATCACTATCATTTTACAGAGTTTAAGGCAGTAGGGCATTCTAATGGTGGACTGGTTTTAACCGGTTTACTGGAAAGTGGCTTTTTAGAGAAAAAGAAGGTAACCGTAAGCAAGTTGGTTATTATTGGAAGTCCATACCAATTCAATCAAGAGATGTATGATGATTTTCAAACATGGAGGCATCGCTTAGGAAAAGAAGTAGAGGTCCTTAATTTTATCGGTAATTTTGCTGGAAAATCAGACGGAATCGTCCCCCTTTCTAGTGCTCAAGCAGCACAATCTATTTTTGAGAAACAAGCCTATACAGAAGTGAATTTAAAAGGACGCAAGGCTCATCATTCAGCTTTACCCACTAATCCAGATCTAGTGAAACAATTAAGTCTATTTTTGAATCTATAAGTAAATTACATAATTTCGGTTATGTAATTTTTATTTGTCTCTTGCAATCCTTAAGTAAATATGGTACATTTTTGGTAGCGATTACATATACCTGAGGAGAATTTTATGAAAGATCCTAAATTACTAGAATTAATGAAAGATTACAAGGGGCGTGATGAAG